>CASGHA010000040.1 GCA_949319355.1 uncultured Methanospirillaceae archaeon
TATAGCCGACCCGGAAAGCGCTGCAGGATTTGAACATCGCAAGGAGAGCCTCTACGTACGGATTCCCCGGGCAGAGGACTGCGTTATGAGCGGGTCGGCAATCCGAGCCATGACATCAGGGGATTCCCGGTCAGGCGACAGCCTCCACCTCCTCGTGATGGACCTCCACAAAGCCCTCAACACCGTTCAGGCCGGGTTGTGTACCGAGGTCATCGACGGTGCACGGGCTTATATGCTCTCGGATGAAGACCGTGTCCTGGTCATGGCATTCATGGCAGGAGTCAACCGCACCGCTCCGCTGAGGTTCGACCATCCAGGTCTGACCACCACGGCGACACGGAGTGGTGACCACCTGGTCCTGCAGAACGACATCGGCATGACGGATGCCCATGTTATTGTTATAAACATACGCGAAAGAGAAGTGACGATTACCTACAGCGATGTCCACCTGAACCGCCTTGTATTCTTTCAGGGTCTGTTCGAATCGCAGGGGGTGACCTGGCAGGAGACCCGTTCGAGGCAGGGCGGGAGTAAACTGAATACTGACCTGTTCCACCTGTCCGTAGGCCGGCACAATGCGGCAGGTCCTGCAGAACTGTCCAGGTTTCTGACCTACCTCGGTTCAAGACTGGTCTTTCTAATCGACTGGAACCGGGCCAGGAAACGTCTGAGGAATTTTCTTCCGAACCGTGACGCTATTGCCGCCCTCAAATGGGCTGCCGACAAGGAAGTCGGGCACATGGCTTTTCTCGAGCTCGGGGGAGAGCGCCTGGTGTATGACGCCCTTGAGCTGACGGCCCATATGCCCCTCAAGTACGGGGAGCCGCTTCACTCTATCCTTGGACGTGAGAAGACCCTCTCCTTTATCTGCAGAGTCCTCTCCCTGTCCTCCGAAGGACTTCGCAAGAATCTGTCACGCCTGCTCATTTCAGATGAGATAAAGGCAGAGCTCCTCGGGTCCTTCCGATCAGCCCATGAGGACCTTATCGGGAGGTGCCAGGTCCATGCCACTCTGACAGTCGAGGTCGCAACGGCTGTCAGGGACACACTCCTCTGGATCGAACGTGGTGCATCCGGGGAGAACCGCCCCGACGTTTCTGCCAGGGTGAAGGGCTGGGAAAGTGACGCCGACATCATTGTCTCACAGGTACGGGCGCTCTCCCACAGGGTTGAAACGGCGGAGTTCTATGCGGTACTGATAACCATGATGGACGATGCCATCGATGCCCTTGAGGAGGCTGCTTTTTTTACCAGAATAGTCGGGGGTCATGTCCGCTCGGTCAAGATCCAGAAATCACTCACACTCCTTGCAGAGGACAGTCTGAGTGCATCACGGGAGTTACTCAAAGCACTCTATGCGGCAGAGGAGGTCCAGGCCAGGGGCAGCCGCGAAGATTTGCAGGAGTTTCTTGAAGCGATCGACCGGGTCGCGTCACTTGAACACAGCGCCGACGAAGGGCTAAGGAAGATGTCTGACCTGATCTTCATGGAAAGCACAGATTACAAGGAGCTCAGGGCGGCATTTGAGTGCGGGCGGATGATAGAGGAATCAACGAATGCCCTGATGAAAGCAGGCTTCATCCTCAGGGACTCGCTGCTCGAGCAGCTGAACCGGTGATCCCGATGGAACTGGAAGGACCGAGGATCATGACCTTTGGCCCGGGTGTCCCCGGGATACCCGAACCCGGATGGTTTGGAGCCAAGGCTGCCCACCTGGCCCGGATGGCAGCTATGGGAATCCCTGTTCCCCCAGGATTTTCGCTGAACGTATCTATATGCGAGGAGTACTTCAGGTCAGGAAGGGGAATCCCGCCGGACATGCCCGGACTGCTCCACGAAGGGATACGTTTCCTCGAGGAGGTGACCGGTTGCCAGTTCGGCAGCAGGAGGCGCCCACTCCTCGTATCTGTCAGGTCCGGGGCTGCGACCTCAATGCCTGGTATGATGGAAACGGTCCTCAATGTCGGGCTCTCACGGGAAACCCTCCGGGGCTTTATTATTATGACCGGAAACCCGCGCCTTGCCTGGAACTCGTACTGCCGGCTCATCGAACAATTTGGAACGGTGGTACAATCCCATGATGCCGCACCCTATCACGACGCCTGGGAGAACGCCTGTAGATCAGCAGATGCAGAGGATATCCGGGACCTCGATGCGATGACCCTTTCCGGCCTGGCAGATGCCCTGGAGCGTATCTACCGGGTGAAGACGGGCGATACCTTTCCGGCAGACCCGCAGGAACAGATCATCATGGCGACCGAAACGGTGCTTGCGTCCTGGAACGCACCACGTGCTGTGGCATACCGGGGTGTTGCTCCTCTTTCCGGCATGAAAGGGACCGCCGTCACGGTCCAGGCGATGGTCTTTGGCAATGCCGGTCCCCGTTCAGGCTCTGGTGTCCTGTTCACCCGCGACCCGTCGAACGGGACTCCCTATCCGGTCATTGATTTTGTCTATGGCGGACAGGGTGAGGACGTTGTTTCGGGACGGGCAACGGCGTCATTTATCCCTCTGAGCGAAGCCATGTCCGGGAGTGCAGAAGAACTGGACCAGATAGGCAGGAAGCTCGAGACCGTCTTTCATGACATGCAGGACATAGAGTTCACCATCCAGGAAGGACGCCTGTTCATTCTCCAGGCACGTGCGGGAAAACGAGCCCCTCTTGCAGCTCTGCGTATAGCGGTGGACCTGTGCCGGGAGGGCATTATCACCACCGATGATGCCATTATGCACCTCCGGGATATTGACCTTGATACCGTCTTTGAAAACCGGATAATCTCACCAGGAAACCCCTTGTACACCGGGATCCCTGCATCGTCGGGAATTGCATCAGGACAGGCTGTTTTTTCGTCTGAAGAAGCCATCAGGGTTTCACAGGACGGCCCGGTCATTTTAGTCAGGGAAACCGCTTCCCCTGACGACATGGCGGGAATTATCGCATCGGTGGGGATCCTCACGAGGGAGGGATCCCGGACATCCCACGCAGCGGTAGTAGCGCGTCACCTGGGCAAAGCCTGTGTCATCGGGTGCAGGGATCTGATGATTGATGAGGACAGGTCGGGTTGCAGGATTGCCGGGACATGGATCGTATCAGGAGATGTGCTCAGTCTTGACGGGACGACCGGGGCAGTCTACACGGGAGAGGTTGATGTGCGGAGGGAAAGCCCTGAAGGACTCATTGCCGTTGTGAAGGAATGGCAGAAAGGCCTTTAAACTGGTTCAGCCGGTAAATGATGAAGTGATACACTGCCCGAACGAGATAGAGCCGTCACCGAGGGGATACTCGCGGTTGAAAAGACAGGTAAGGCCCGCCCCCTGGATCTCGTCCTGTATTGTTTGTCGAATTGCCCTGTTGATGGCCACCCCTCCGCTGACCGCAACCGTGTCCAGACCTGCAGTCCCTGCGGCCTCAACCGCCAGCCTGGCAATCCCTCGTGCCAGGTTATACTGGAAGGACGCAGCGATGTCACATATCGTTCTCCTGTCTCCTGCAGCCACGAGATACCTTTCCCTGGCCTTTCGCATCAGTTCCCGTGTCATGAGGACCGTCGAGCCGGATGTATATTGTATCGGGACTTCCCATGCCTCGCAACGTCCTGAGGCTGCAGCAGACTCGAGTTTCATGGCAGGTTCACCGTCGTAGGTCTTTTCCGCACAAATCCCCAGAAGGGCGGAAGCTGCGTCAAGAGCTCTCCCTGTACTGCTGGTCATGACCGTATTAACAGCCCGGCTGATCTGCCGGTCCATGGCCCCGGTCGCCAGCTCTGTCCAGCCCCTTGCAATGAGGAGATCGCGGGTCACGTCATCGGGCAGGAACCCGTACAACATCCTCTCGGGATAGCGTGTCGCCAGGTCTCCGCCAGGCATGGGCACTGGCTCCAGATGGGCCACTCTGACCAGGTCAGGCACCTGGCCCGCAAAGACCTCTCCTCCCCAGACTGACCCGTCATCCCCGTACCCGACCCCGTCAATGGCAACACCGATACACGGCTCCCGGGTGACCGCTGCAATGTGGGCCTTGTGGTGCTGGACAGGGACAAGTGTGGCGCCATGCTCACGAGCAAGGTCACGGGCATACCTGGTCGACAGGAACTGGGGGTGGAGGTCATGAGCAATAATGTCATATTCAGCCCCTATGAGCTCAGTGAAGGTTTTTATAGTCTCTTTCAGGTAACCGAATGTTTGGGGGTTCCTGACATTACCGATGTGGGGAGACGTCGTCGTGAAACCGTCCCGGTAGACGGTAATGTTAGCATTCAGCTCCGGGCCGACGCCGAGGATGCACTGGTTCCCAAGATTGATCCTGGTTCTCTTGGGTGCATATCCCCGTGAAAGGCGGATGATAAAACCGTTTCTTACCACCGAGTCATCGCAGCGGTTAACGATTGGCCGGTTGTGGTTAAGGAAGAAATCGATTGACCCGGAAAGGCGT
>CASGHA010000041.1 GCA_949319355.1 uncultured Methanospirillaceae archaeon
TTATCTTCGATGAATAGTTGCAGGAAAGGATGAACCTGCAGGTCATCGCGTATGATTCCATCGTCCTGCGGAGGGCCGCCTGGGCATCCGGAGTCAGTGCGTCCGCTTCGTCAAGGAAAAGGATCTTGAACCCGGCCCCACCGAACGTGGTCGTGCGGGCAAACTGCTTTATCTGGTTCCTGACGACATCGATACCCCGTTCATCCGACGCGTTGAGTTCACGGAAGTTCATCTGCCAGTTTTCCCCGTAGAACTCGCGGGCGAGGGCAACCGCCGCGGTGGTCTTCCCGACCCCGGCAGTTCCAGTAAAGAGGAGATGCGGCAGGTTGCCGTTTTTTACATAACTGACCAGCCGCTCGATAATCTCATCCTGCCCGATGATATCCGTGAGCCGCTGCGGGCGGTACTTCTCAATCCAGATGGTGTGCTCCTCTTCCATACCGTTGCCTGCCCTGACCCCCCGGACGATTTCTGGATGGAATAATCAACCTTTGGTAATGGTTTCAGCCGAAAGCATCCATGATCGGGCCGGAGATATCGCATGGTATGTATGGTTCTGGAAAGATAAAAACAGAAGCTTGCATTTTCCGGCACACTGCGCCTGTCAGAAAGGAATTCCGATGTTGAACATTTTTTTATTGCCGGGATCCCCTTGACCTCCATCTGACAATCCATATACCTGCATGGCCCATATATGAGGATACGAACCCTTCATCCCGGAATACAACAGAAACCCTCCCTTGCAGCAGGGACAGCGATGCCGAAGCAAGGGTGTTCGCTGCCGAGCTGCTCCACCCCGGGGCAGTCGCTGATACCTCAAAGCCCTCCGCTCACGTCATCTATACTCCCGGAGGTTCGGTATGCCGGGCATTATTTTTCTGTGGTGTGCTGACCGAGCTATGGGAGAAGGATGACTACCTCCTTGCCCGCCTGGCAGATCCGACGGGAGCAGTCACGGTCCGCATGGGAAGGCAGGACCTGGTTGCAAGAGAAAGCTTTGAGTCCCTTGAATGCCCTGCCTTTGTGACCTGTTCGGGAAGGGTCGGGATAACGGGTTCAGGCCCGGGACGCCAGGTATTCATCCGGCCGTTTTACATCTACCCGGCAAATCGCGAGATTCGGGATATATGGATAATAAAAACCGCTGAAATAACCCTTTCCAGGCTTATCGCAATGGAAGCGGCGATCCAATCAGGGAGGCCGGGAACTCCTGATGAAGGGCAGGTTATGAGGATCGTGAGGCCATCTCTCCATGACATTTCTGAATTAGCAAAATCCGCCCTTTCCGCCCTTGAACAGGTCAGGGCACAACCTGTTGTCGCTGTCCCGGATACCGACCTCCGCCCAGCTGTATTGAGTCTCATAGCCGATCTCTCCGGCCAGAAGGGTGTTCCGGTCGAGGAACTCCTGCATTTTTTTAAAGGAAAAGGAGTGACTGAAAGTGCCGTGCTTGATGTCGTCCGCGGACTTATCGCAGAGGATGAAATCTACCAGCCCCAGAAAGGGTACTTAAAGATACTTTGATCCCGGAATGGACCTTGAATTTTTGGAGAACGGGCCCGCAGTCGTTATAAGCGGGGATGAACGGGTCCTGGTCGTCGCCGATCTCCATTTTGGAATTGAGTCCGACCTCGACCGGCATGGCATCCATGTACCGAGCCGGTCTGATGAACGTCTGGAGAGGGTCATGACCTGCGTGCGGTCAGCCGAACCGGACCTTATCCTCCTGCTGGGAGATGTCAAGCACACGGTCCCGGGTACAACGCGACAGGAGTTTTTGGAACTTCCAGGGATCCTTCGGGCACTCCGCTCGGAAACGGTTGTCAGGGTCGTCCCCGGGAACCATGACCCCGGGATCGCACGATTTCTGCATGAACGGGAGTTACTGCCTGCTGCCGGGACGGTCATCGACGGGGTTGCCTATCTCCACGGCCATACGGCCCCGCCTCCGGAGGCAATCGGCCGCCTTGTCGTTGCCGGTCACCATCATCCCGTGGCGTCCCTCCGTGACTCGATCGGGTGCTCACTCCGTGCCCCTGCATATCTTCTCGGGGAGGCCGATGAAAAGGCGCTTGACGTGGCCCGGAATGATCAGTCAGGAAAGGGGAATACCCGGGTGCTGCTTGTCCCGGCTTTCAACGAGTATGCAGGGTATGACCTCCTCCTCACGATGAAAAAACCGTTTTCACCGCTTTCGCGGTGTATCAAGAAAGAATCCGCCGAGGTATTCCTTGCAGACGGGACCTATGTCTGCCGGCTGGGAGAACTGGTGCCTGATGAGCGCGATGCTGAGACTTGACCCGCGTGTCCTGGATTGCATCCGTAAGAGAGGGTTTACCTCGCTTTCTGACGTCCAGGAACAGGCGATCCCGGCTGTCCTCGACGGTGCGAACCTCCTCCTCATAGCTCCCACCGGGACGGGTAAGACCGAGTCGGCGATGCTTCCTGTGTTCAACAGGATGCTTTCCTCTCCAGAGGCAGGTTTTTCGACGGTTTACATTACCCCGCTCCGTTCCCTGAACCGGGATATTCTTTCCCGGATGGAATGGTGGTGCAGGGAGCTCGGCTTGACCGTCGGGGTCCGTCATGGGGACACACCTCTTTCTGAACGCAGAAAACAGGCTCTGAACCCTCCACAGCTCCTCATCACCACCCCGGAAACACTCCAGGCCCTGTTCATGGGTAAGCGCCTGCGTTCGCACCTGAAACAGGTCATGTGTGTCGTCGTTGATGAAATCCATGACCTTGCTGGGACAAAAAGAGGAGCGCAGCTCGCGGTCGCCCTCGAGCGTCTTACTGCCTATGCAGGCGATTTCCAGAGGATAGGGCTGTCCGCAACCGTGGGGAACCCGGAAGAGGTAGCCTGGTTCCTGGTCGGGAAACGGCCCTGTTCTGTCGTGAACGTCCCTGTGGCCAAGCAGCTGGACATCTCCGTTTCCTATGTCGGGGATGATTTCGGTCGCCAGGTACGCACCGTAGAAAGGGTCATCGGAGACCATGCATCGGTGCTGATCTTCACCAATACGCGCGTGACCGCCGAAGCTCTCGGGCACCAGCTGTTTAAGCGGGGCGATATCGAGGTCCACCATGGGTCCCTTTCACGGGACGTGCGTATCGAGGCCGAGGAACGGTTCAAGCGCGGGGAGATCCGGGCCTTAATCTGTACCTCCTCCATGGAGCTCGGTATCGATATCGGTCATGTGGAGTATGTCATCCAGTTCGGCTCTCCCCGCGAGGTGTCAAGGCTTGTCCAGCGTGTGGGCAGGGCCGGGCACCAGCTGAACACAGTATCCTCCGGGATGATCCTTGCCACTGGATTCGATGACCTCGTCGAATCGCTTGTCATCGCCAGGCGTGCCCGGGAAGGTGCCGTGGAGGCGGTTGTCCCCCACCGGGGAGCCGCGGATGTACTTGCAAACCAGATTGCAGCGATGGCGGTAGAGTATGGGGAGATCCAGCAGAAACGGATGGAGGGCATCATCACGGCGGCCTCGGTTTTTTCACAGGAAAGCGGCCTCATCCCCGAGGTCAGCAGACAGATGGAACAGCACCGGCTGGTGAGGGTCAGGGATGGCTCGGTGGTAACCACGGCCAGGGCACGCCGATACCTTGCATCAACCCTTTCCATGATCCATGACGAACGGAAACTTCCGGTCTTTGACATGATCTCAAGGCGGACGGTGGGGACTCTTGACGAGTCATTTGTCGTTGGTTTCATCCACACCGGTGTCGTTTTCATCACGAAGGGGCAGCTTTGGCGTGTCCTTGATATCGAGGACGGAAGGATAACCGTCGAACCTGCCCGCCACGCGAAAGGGGAGCTCCCCTCATGGGAGGGTGAACAGATACCCGTCCCGCATGAGGTGGCACAGGAGGCGGGACGCCTGCGGAGAACCCGGGATATCTGGTCGTACACCAGTGATCCCGGATCAATAGCATTTTTTGAACATTTTCTTGGTGAGATGGACCAGAACCGGACAGAAGTCCCGACAGACACTGAAATTACGCTCGAGCATACCACTGAGGGTGTAGTGATGAACCTCTGTGGTGGCCACAAGGCAAACGAAGCCCTCGGGCGGGTGCTGTCGGTGCTCCTCTCGGCACGGTTCGGAACGACCGTGGGTATCGAAATCGATGCCTATCGTGTTTTTTTCCGGCTCCCTTCAACCATCGGAGCCGTCGATGTTCAGGATATCCTTCATTCCCTTGACCCCGCACATCTTCAGGGCATCCTTGAACTCGCCCTGAAACGTACATCGCTTTTCCGGTGGAAGCTCGTCCAGATCGCCAAGAAGTTCGGGGCAATCGACTCTGACGCCGATTATGAACGGCTCTCTCTTCATAAGTTGTCCGAGCTGTTCGAGATGACTGTGGTCCAGAGGGAGGCGTACCGGGAGTTGTTTTCCGGATACATGGATGTGGAACGTGCGTCCGCTATCGTCAGAAGAATAAATGACGGCGATATCCATGTGAGAATACAGAAAATAAGCCTTATCGGGGCTGCAGGTCTTTTTTCGTCACGTGACCAGATACCCCCGCCGACAGCCGACCAGGCGGTCCTGAGTGCGGTCAGGCAGAGGCTTGAGAATGACCATGTCATCCTTGCGTGCATGAACTGCAGGGAATGGCGTTCGAAGACCCAGGTCTCCCGTGTCCCCGATCCGCCCCAGTGCCCGAAGTGCGGGGCACGCCTTGTCGCAGCCCTCAAACCTTACGAGGAGCACCTGTTCGATATTGCCTCAAAGAAAAAAAAGACCGAGGATGAACGGAACATCGAAATCAGGCTCTTAAGGAACGCAAACATCGTGCTGTCAAGTGGCAAAAAGGCGGTAACTGCACTTGCAGCCCGTGGGGTCGGTCCGGAAAATGCCTCGCGGATACTCGCGACTCTCACCGAGGGAGATGCTTTCTACCGAGAAATAATCAAGGCGGAACGAAATTTCATACGCACCCACAAGTTCTGGCAGTAGCAACCTGATCTGCAAATGCCCATACCTTCATTCCTGAAATAACGTCTCGATATGGTCCTGAGTTCATGATCTCCCTCAAAAGAAGTGAGGGATGGGTGACATGGTGTTTACCTGTCCAGGGAAAAGTGATTATGTCTCTTACAAGGCCGGGCTCGTGGAACATGAAAAACGGTGGAGGTTGCCCGTCACATGATGCTTCCGAGTTTCTGTTCGAGGAATGCGAGGCCCCTTTTGATGTCCTCAAGGTTTTTTCCACCGGTGAGAATGATTTTTCCTGATGAAAAGAGAAGTGCAACTATCTTGGGGTCCTTAATCCGGTAGACCAGACCTGGGAACTGCTCAGGTTCATATTCTATGTTCTCCAGGTTGAGTGTGATGACAACCTTGTTCAGGTTGATATACTTCCCGATATCGTAGCTGCACACGATGTTTGTTATCGCGACACGCGGTTCGTCATATGTCTGGACACCCGCACCCTGCATCGCACCGATGATCAGTTTCAGTCCTTCATCGAGAGCATTCTTGTCCCGGATACCGGTAAGGACGACTTTTCCCGAGGAGAAGATGAGAGAGGCTATCTTCGGGTCATCAATCCTGAAGACAGCGCCTGGGAACCTTTTCGTATTGAGTTCGCAGTTGGGAATCTTCTGCGAGATCTCGGTAAGGTCGATCGAGTCAGCGATTGCCCCGGACGCCACGATATTCTCGATCTTCAGGGACTCGTACTTGCTATCGTCCATTAGAATGAGGTGGACTTTTAAAGAGCATAATACTACTGCACCTGTCCCGGAGGGTCATTATTGGGACAGGGTGGGGCGTCCCCCTCGGGCGGCAGTCCTTTTTACCCTCCAGGGCAGAAGGTACAGGACATACATGGAGCAGACAGGACCGAACATGCACTCATACGAGGAGTGTATCAGGGATTTTTCAATTGATGTGCCTGAGTTTTTCAACTTCGGGTTCGATGTTATCGACCGCTGGGCTACAACCGACAGAAACAAGCTTGCTATGATCTGGGTTGACCAGAAGGGAAATGAGCGGAAGTATTCATTCCGGGATATCAAGAACCTGTCCAACCAGGCAGCGAACATTCTCCTGAAATACGGGATTATGAAGGGTGACCGGGTTATGCTGCTTCTTCCACGGGTCCCGGAGTGGTGGATCTTTGCGGTGGCTCTCATCAAGCTCGGTGCGGTATACTGCCCGTGCCCGACGATGCTCACCTCCAAGGACATCCTTTACAGGATAAACGCAGGGCATTTCAAGATGATTGTCTCGAACCTTGACAATTCTTCAAAGATTGATGAAATCGCTGACCAGTGTCCGACGCTTGCGACAAAATTCCTTACCGACGGGGAACTTGACGGCTGGGCCAGCTTTCCATATGAACTCCTTTATCCCGCTCCTGTCTCTCACGCTTCAGTTTCGATGCCGTCCAGCCGGCGGACCAGGTCCACTGACCCGATGCTGATCTATTTCACGTCAGGGACAACCGGTGAACCGAAGATGGTCCTGCACAACAATGCCCATCCTCTCGGACACAAGGTAACCGCCGAACTCTGGCAGGACCTGAGACCGAATGACCTCCACCTGACACTTTCTGACACCGGCTGGGCAAAATGTGGATGGGGCAAGATCTTCGGCCAGTGGATCGCCGGTGCGTGCCTTTTCGTCTACGACATCAAGGGCAAATTCAATGCAACTGAAATCCTCCCCGTCCTTGAGAAGTATGAAATAACCACATTCTGCGCTCCTCCAACAATATACCGCATGCTAATCCTGGCAGACCTCAAGAAGTTTGACCTCCGGGAGCTCCGCCACTGTGTTTCTGCCGGGGAACCCCTGAACCCGGAAGTGATACGGGTCTGGAGGGAAGGGACCGGGCTCTCCATCTACGAGGGGTATGGACAGACGGAAACCGTGTGTGCGGTGGCCTCGTTCCCCTGCATGGAATGCCGGCCCGGATCGATGGGAAAACCGTCACCGGGATGGGTTGTGGAACTTCACGACGAGGAAGGACACATGGTCGGTCAGGGTGAGGAGGGCCGGATAGCCATCAGACTCGACCCGAAACCGGTGGGACTGATCGTGGAGTATATTGACAACCCTGAAGCAAATTCCGAGTCTTTCAAGGACGGCTATTATTATACAGGTGACAAGGCCTACCAGGACAGTGACGGGTATCTCTGGTTTGTCGGCAGGGATGACGATGTCATCAAGTCCTCGGGGTACCGTATCGGTCCGTTCGAGGTGGAAAGTGCGCTCCTTGAGCACCCGGCCGTCCAGGAATCAGCGGTCGTCGGGTCACCTGACACGATACGGGGCCTTGTCGTGAAAGCGTTCATAGTTCTGAAGCCGGGATTCGAACCATCCGAGAGCCTTGCCAAGGAGATCAAGGCCCATGCAAGGAGGACGACTGCTCCGTACAAGTACCCGAGGGTTATCGAGTTCGTGACAGAACTCCCGAAAACCATATCGGGGAAGATCAAGCGAAATGTGCTCCGTGAACAGGAGATGAAAAAAGCCTCCCAAAACGGTGAGAAATAAGTGGTACCTGTATCACTGGCAGACCTGTAAAATATTTGTTCGGATTAACTCTTTTTTCCTGAAGGGGATTATAAATGGCGGATCCTTTCCTGTACTCTCAACCGCACGCCACCAGACGCGATATGAATACGCGTGCCCAGATATATGCAACCGTGCCACCAAGGATGTCTCCGGCAACAATTCCCCACCATATTCCGTATTCTCCGAATCCAGCCACAATACCTAGGAAATAGGCAAACACTGCGATGAAGACGAGGTTTCTAAGAAGACTTAGGACAAGGGATGTCATACCCCTTCCCGTCCCCTGGAATATCGCACTGGACATGATCCCAGGAGATACGAAAGGATAGAAGAAACACATCGTCCCGAGGAATGCTGCTATTGATGGGGCGAGGTGGGCTCCTTCAGCCGTATAGGTGAAGATGGTCGCGATCTGGGGGGCAAACAGCCAGGTGATGATGCTCACGGCAATACCGATGGCGATCCCGAATGAAACGGAGAATCCGTGGATGATAGGTAGTTTGGCGTAATGCCTGCCTCCGTACGCCGCTCCGCCTACGGTAATGACTGAGGTGCTGATAGCGACGATCGGGATGATGCCGAACAGGACCACCCTCCATCCTGCAGTGTAGACCGCGACCTCGTCAGGTCCGGCTACTGTTACCAGGAGGCCATTGACTATGATTGAAAGGAGTGCCATGAGCAGGAACTCGAAACTCGCCGGCAAGCCTATGTTCAGTATGTCCCTGACGATTTTCCGGTCAGGCGAATAGAACCTGGCTGAAAGAGCGACGAACGTATCCCTGCGCCCCAGGAACCAGTACATCAGGACTGCCAGGACAAAGACCTGGGAAATGATCAGCCCCCATGCCGCCCCTGAGATCCCCATACCGGCATAATAAATGAGGAACGGGTCAAGGACCATGTTGATGACTGCAGAAGCCCCGATGACATAAGTGGCACGGCGTGTGTCCCCCTCGGCCCGGAGGATGGCGGACAGCACGCTGGTAACCAGGAGGAGGGTCGTGCCAGCAAAAATAACCTGGCCATATTCAATGGCGAGTCCAGCTGTCCTCCCTGCACCGAAGGCAGTGACGATCGGTCCACAGAACAGGACGAGCGGGATAGTGATCAGGAGCGATATGACACACGTTATAACCAGTGCATGAATGGCGGTATTATTCGCTCCGATTTGGTCTCCGGCCCCTATCCTCCTGGATATGACCGATGCCGTCCCGGCACCGAGCCCGTTGGAGAGCCCTATGAGGACCATGAATAGCGGCGTTATGAACCCGACCGCTGCGAGGGCGTCCGACCCGAGCCCCGCTACCCATATCGCATTCACAAGGTTCTACGTGGAATACAGGAGCGTTGCAATGATCATCGGCCCTGAGAGGACGATGATGGCTTTCTTGGGATCGCCTGTCAGGAGCGAAACGCCCCGTGTGACTCCCTGAAGGGGTGCCCCTTCCGGGACCTGCCCTTTTGCTTCATTCCCCTGCATCGACACCATACCCGTTTTTCTGAACCAGGGAGATGCAGTTTGCAGCCATCCGCCTTAGATAGACCATGCACTGCTCCTTTTCCTCATTCGTAAACCCTGAAAATGCCCCTTTCTCCCATTCAAGGTCGATGGAATGAAGAACCGGGGCCATTTCCCTGCCTTTATCGGTCAGGAACAGCCTTACCGCCCTGCGGTTTTCAGGGTCAGGGGTCCTCCGGATAAAACCGCCATCCTCAAGTTTCTGAACCGCCCTTGCCACGGTACCCTTGTCAATATGGAAATGACGGGCAAGGGTGTCCTGGATGATGTTCTGTTTCCTGACGAGACAGATGAGGGCCAGGAACTGGCCGGCTGAAAGCCCGCAAGGTTTCAGCCGTTCGTTGATAATGATAAAGTGCGCCCGGTTGATTATGGATATCAGTGCACCCGGAGGTTTTTGGAAATTCTGCTCCCTGCGGTCAGACACAGGGAATGGTTGGGCTGTAAGGAATAAAATGTTGTTTATGCAACAGTTGTTATGACAATATTATGCAATGAGACCAGGGGACACCCCACTCCATTCATAACGGGTGGTTTCTGACGGTACCAGTGAAAAATTCTGACAGAAAATGGTACCGGACCAGACCCAATGCCCGATTTATCCCCCCCCTTTGGTATTGGTTTTTCAGCACTATCTGTAAAATCAACGGTAGATCTCTCATCTGTTTTTTTATCCGGGTGGATCCTACCTAAAAAAAGCTGGTTGCGAATCCCAAACTGAAAAATATCCACTGGAATGCAGGTACCTTCGCCAGACGGAATTAGAGGACGGCTGGTGGAACAACAAACGTCGGTTTGCCTAATCCTCATTCACTTCTTCGTAGATGAAGAGTTCTTCGAGGGGTACCCTGAAGTAATTGGCAATCCTGAATGCGAGGTCCAGTGAAGGAATATACTTCCCTTTTTCAATCGCAAGGATTGTCTGCCTGGAGACCCGCACCGCTGCCGCAAGGTCCTCCTGGGTGATCTCATGGATTGCCCGGTGAACTCTTATTTTATTCTTCATCGGTGTCCCATTCTCCATATTTCCGGGAATAGTAGATCCTGAACCCGACATACAGAAAAATCATGGTACAGAGCAGGATTAACTGGACAAGACCGAACATCCGGATAGGAAACCCCCCGGCCGGACCACGGGGAATGGGAGGAGGGAACGGGTGCTTGTCGAGACTGGTCACGAAGGCCCCGATCGATGAGGCGAAGAAGATGACCCAGAATACCTCGAGTGTCCTGACTGCAGCCTTTTCGGTGAT
Source organism: uncultured Methanospirillaceae archaeon (assembly GCA_949319355.1). GTDB lineage: Archaea > Halobacteriota > Methanomicrobia > Methanomicrobiales > Methanospirillaceae > KLAP105. Next base: position 10,314 of record CASGHA010000041.1, read on the forward strand.
GCGGCTGTAGCGTTCGTCCTCGATGATACTTGAGATGCGGCTGCGGATTAGGTAAATAAGGACGACACCCAGTACAAAAGCGATTTCGATGGGAAGAGGGTTCCCGATCTCTATCGACCACCAGAGAATTCCGACGAGGATGAGGGCAATGATTCCGGTAAAAATGTAATAGGTGTTCCGGTTCATAAGTATGCCTGTGTTACTATTATTTTACCATCGGTATAGGACTTGCTACAGATTCCTGACCATAAAGGTTTTCCCGTCAGGTCTGACAACGGCTGGATCTATGCCCAGCAAAAGGCGGAACGGTATTACCACCTGATTCATTCCTCTTTCTCAGGGCCTGTCCCCGGGTTAACAGTATTTCCAAAGGATTTTTTCTCATAACGACCTGTTCTTGATTGAGGTCTTCACGACAGGCAGGGTTGTCCTGGGCTTCGTGGTCCAGGTCGTCATAATGGCTTTCACTGTTGTTGCCGGTTTCATGGTTTTCGTGGTGGTTGCCGTTACAACAGGGGTTTTGGGGGCATCAGCGGATGAAATCGATATCTTCTTCTGGGAGGTCAGGTGATTGTTGTCCTCCCTGCTCTCATCAATCTCATCAGCCGGGTCGGCGATTGCTCCCAGGGTATAATCCCCGGGGATGAGCAATGAGGGGAGGGTTACAGGACCGCTTCCGGACGTTGAAATCCCGGGAGCAAGTGCCGGGACATAGAAAGAACCTATAAGGGTATCCTTTTGGGAAACCGTCGTGTTATTCGAGAGGTAGTACCCCACCACAAACCCAGGGGAAGTTCCCGACCCCTGGTTCCTCACCGTTGCTGTCAGCGCCGCCGTCCCTCCCGGGGATGCTAATGCCGGTCCTGCGACAGTGCTGATAACAAGGTCAATTTTGCCCCCTTTTCCCTTTTCCTTTATGTTTATCTTGTTTTCAGCGAGCATGTAATCATTGTCCTCGTTCGGGTCTGAACCGTCGGGAGTGTATACGACCATCATGAGGGTGTATTCACCCGGCTTCGTGTCTGATGGCACAGTGAGGGTCGTACGTCCCAGGGAGGACGTCCCAGGGTCGATAGAGGCGACTTCCCGCATGCCAAGGAAGGTCAGTTCCTCGGATGTATCAGGAAGAAGGCCGAAACCAACATAAAACGTCCCTGATTGGGCGAATCCGACATTCTGGACGGTATCATTGATAACGATCGTCCCGCCCGCCCGGGCTTCAGAAGGGGCGCCGACTTCGATTGCGGCAATATCCGGGAGGTTTTGCTCATTATAAACCCGTATCTTGACCGGGTACATACCGATGTTGTTTGAGTCGTCTGTTTCGCTCACCCTCTCGGAGAGGTCGATGAACCCTCCCAGGTAATAGGGCCCTTCAGCAAGGTTTTCAGGGATGTTTACCCTGTAAAGGCCGGAAAAGGCACCGTTCTGACCAAGTGACGGGACCTCGGCAGAACCCAGGATCGTGATGTCCTCGGGGCTTTGCGGGTTTATTTTCGAGAGGAAGAAGGTCATGTCGGTTACACTCGACGTGACCGTCCCGAGGTTTGCAACGGTAAATGTCAGTTCGGCCATGCCTCCGGATGCCATGGACGCAGGCCCCTTGAGTGATCTCATGGACAGGTCTGCCATGGTACCCCCGAACCTGACATGCGACTCTGACGAAATCTGGTTGTTCTGCTCGTTGCTCTCCTCGATGACTCCCTCAGAGTCCACGGTTGCGACTACGTAATAATTCTGGGCACCCACTGAGTCAGGGACTTTGAATGAGTCAGAAACCTGTGCGGTTGACCCCTTCGTAAGAGCACTGACGCCGGTTGTCCCGAGGAGGACTTCGTTTCCGAGTGCCTGGGCACCCATGGGCGCAAGCGAAAAGCTGACCGTTGTTTCCGGTGCGTCGCCCGGGCCCAGGTTTTTCACCGTTGCTTCGATATGAATTGTCCCACCGGGGCTTGACGAATCTGGAACCAGGATGGAACTGACGGTCAGGTCCGGGGCAGAACCAGTCACCTGGACTGCCTTACCATATGCTTTCAGGCAGGCATTGGTGTTGGGGAACTGAGATGTGATATCGACCCAGGTAGACCCGTCGGCGCTCATATAACTCTCCCCCTCAGACGCAGTGGCCTGTTTTGCGGACTGCATCGGTTTTTCGACGGCAAGGGGATATACTACTCCGGGGGTGGTCACCTTCAGTGTGGCTGTAAAGGTCTCTCCGCTTGTTACCAGCACGGGCTTGTCCAGCCGGATGGTATGATATCCCGGGAGTTCAATCGTCCCTTTCCTGACGGCAGACGGCGTGGGGTCCGAACCTTTAAAGACGGCAAGTTCGTATTTCGTATCCGGTCCGGTCGTATAGAAACCGAGCGCTGATATCTCCTGGTTGCCCCTTGCATGGAAGACGTTCGTCATCATTCCCGTGGGAGACTTGAACCCGATCATGTCGGTCAGGCCGAGCGGGTCATGCTGGTATATCGTGTCGTAATTGGTTACGGGTTCAGGGATATACAGCGCATTTTCAAGGTCTATCCTGGTGTCATAGTAGGAAACATAACCATAACCGTCAATGCCCCACTCCTTCCCCCAGCTGTTCTTGATGATCCAGGCCCCGTCGCCTGGTGCCGAGGGGAAGAAATTGTCCCTGCTGAACCGGTTGTCCCATCCAATGATGGTTATATCGTGGTTGGCGTAGTTGTTGCCAGGGTAGTAATAGCCTCCGGTTACCTTGTTGAAGAAGGTCGAATCGTAATACATGGAGGAGTGAACCGCACCATATTCCATCAGCGCCTTTTTTGTCTCGTCAGCTGACAGCGGGCCGGTCTTGTCCGGGATATACAGGACCTCCTGGACATGCTTCCGGGGCGGGACGTTCTGGGGGGAGGTTGCACCAGCTACCGGGTCTCCGTTATAGGGGTCATCCACTTCTGCTACAGGCCCGGCCCACCTGATGAGATAGGCTGTTGCCATCACCCGGTTGCCGCCTTCGCAGGAAAGCCAGTTAAAACCATGTGTATTCTTCATATTGTTCTCTGAGAAGTCCCAGGACTCGCCCGGAAGAAGGAATGACTCTATTGAGGCAAGGGCGGAATGTGCCCAGCACGAACCACATGGGTTCTGGTTTTTTACGGGAGTAACCTTGTTTAAAGTCCTTAAGTCATACCTGGATGGAAAGACCGCCTCGGTGACTTTTTTTTCCTCCTGTTTCTGCGATTCAGGCCGGGTGAAGAGTACCGGTTCAGGCACATGGCCAAGGGAAGTGTCCGGGGCAGTGTAACTGCTTCCTGGTCCGATTGTTTCAGGCCTTCGCACAGACGACCATGCTGCATATGCGGGATTTTCAGGGGCTTCCTCGGCCTCTAACTCCTGGTCGTGTGTGCCTTTCCCGTCAGCCAGAGGGTTCGAGAGGCCCTGGACAGACGGTATATCCGTATTTGCCGTTGTTGATTCCACGCTCTTTCCGATGACCACCTTACCTGACCGCTCGCGGACCAGTCGTGAAACCGTGACTGGGTCCAACGTCCTAATGCCAGGGGATGTCTCCACCATCCCTCCACGGACGTTCTGTATGCCAGGGCCGGCATGTGATGCAAATTCAACCATCATTTTTTTAAGATTCCTTGCAATGTCAGGGTTGATGGAATCAGAAGATGGTTCGGGGCCGGAGTTGGAGTAAATGACATCCCTGTTCACCGGGGAGAATTGGGCGGCCGCCGGGCCAGTTGTCCCTTTTGATGCTGATGAGGCCGTTAGCGCTGCAAAAACAGGTGACATCAAGGTTATGCCCAGCATGAGGCATAGGATGAGTGAACAGGTCTTCCCTCCGGTGGGTGTCATGTGCTGTAACTTATAAATCACTCTGTTCCAGACAAATGCTTTCTTCTTGCGGCATATCCCTGTCATAGCCACGGAAAGATCCCAGGTGCAGTGAAGATGTCCGGCTTCACCCATCAGGAGATGAATTTCACTCGGTGGGTGAAGACCCCGTCCATGGTTTAAATAAGTGCACCACAAAAGGTACTAGTATGGTGCGTTATTCAGTCACGATGGACGACCGACTCACCGAACAGATGGATTCCTATTGCGGTAAACTGGGAATTTCGCGTTCTGATGGTATATCTGAGGCATGCACCGCTTATTTAAGGGACGCGGGCTCGGTGTCCTCATCCCTGCCCGTCTACCTTGAGGCACAGTCGGGAGTTCTTGACGAAAAATCCGAACCAAATCTTTCCGATTATGACCGGATGTACAGGAATTTCAAGATAGAAGTCCCGGAATATTTCAACTTCGGGTTCGACGTCATTGATGCATGGGCCAAAAAGGACAGGAACAAGATAGCGATGATCTGGGTGAACCAGAAGGGTGAGGAAAAGAAATTCACATTTTTCGAGCTCTCACGCCTTTCGAACCAGGTCGCGAACATGTTCATCAAGTACGGGATAAAAAAAGGTGACCGTGTCCTGCTCATGCTGCCCCGGGTCCCGGAGTGGTGGATCTTCACCCTGGCACTTATCAAGACAGGCGCTGTGTACTGCCCGGCACCGACGATGCTCACGGAAAAAGACCTCAAGTACCGGATCGACATTGCAGACATCAAGATGGTCATCACCAACAAGGAGAATGCATCTAAAGTCGACGCCATCTTCGAGCAGTGTCCCTCACTTACCTGCAGGATGATCTCGGATGAGCCGGAACGCCCGAACTGGATCAGCTACATGACCGAGCTCAGTTACCCTGCACCTGTTTCCTGGCGGCTCATCAACCTCCCGGGAATGGGCAGGACGAAGTCGACCGATCCCCTCGTCATCTTCTTCACCTCCGGGACAACCGGTGACGCGAAGATGGTCCTCCATGACCACAGCTATCCCCTCGGGCACACGGTTACGGCACGATTCTGGCACGATATCAGGAGCACCGACATACACCTGACCCTTTCGGATACCGGATGGGCCAAAAGCGCCTGGGGAAAACTCTATGGGCAGTGGCTTGAAGGGGCATGCATTTTTGTATACGATATCCGGGGCAGGTTCAATGCGACCGAGATCCTTCCGATCATCGAGAAGTACGGGATCACCACTTTCTGTGCACCACCCACGATATACCGCATGCTTATCCTGGCCGACCTTGACAAGTTTGATTTTTCAGAGCTGAGACACTGTGTTTCGGCCGGCGAACCTCTGAACCCCGAGGTTATCAGGGCATGGGAGGAGGCAGTCGGAATGACCATCTTCGAAGGGTATGGCCAGACCGAAACGGTTTTGTGCGTTGGTACATTCCCGGGTATGAAACCGAAACCCGGTTCGATGGGAAAGCCATCGCCGGGCTGGATCATTGAACTCCACGATGAGGAGGGAAAACCGGTCAGACAGGGTGAAGAGGGTGTCATCGCCATCAGGACGGAGCCGAGGCCGCCCGGACTGTTCAGGGAATACCTGAAAAATCCCGAGGAAAACTCCCATGTATTCAGGAACGGGTGGTACTACACGGGGGACAAGGCGTACAGGGACGAGGACGGGTACCTGTGGTTCATCGGCAGGGATGATGATGTGATCAAGGCATCAGGCTACAGGATCGGTCCCTTCGAAGTCGAAAGCGCCCTCATTGAACACCCGGCTGTTCAGGAGGCGGCTGTCGTCGGCTCACCTGATATCATCCGCGGCATGATTGTCAAGGCATTCGTTGTCCTTACTCCTGATTATACCGCATCGGATGCGCTCGTAAAGGAACTCCAGACCTATGTCAAGAAAGTAACTGCGCCGTACAAGTACCCGCGGGTCATTGAGTTCGTCGAGTCACTGCCAAAGACAATCTCGGGGAAGATCCGGAGAAAGGAACTGCGTGAACAGGAAATGAAAAAGCAGGCGAACGGTCACGGTACCTCCGCAAGGAGATAAACCGGGGGCATACATCGGGCTCCGGCAAAGCCCGCCTTACTTTTATTAACTCATGCGACCAACCTGTTTTGTCGCAGAGACAAAATATCGTCCCATGAAGGAAAGACCTGGGTCGTCCTGGTCTCTGTTGTGTCTGCGAGGGTAGCCAAGCCAGGTCAACGGCGTCAGGTTCAGGGCCTGATCTCGCAGGAGTTCTTGGGTTCGAATCCCATCCCTCGCATTTTATTCCAATTTTATAAGCTCAGTCCTGTCTGCACACTCGCGCACCAGTCGCCTCCTGTATGTTTTCTGAGTATTTCTGAAAAAGGACGACATATTTGGTATGAATTGAGACAAAAAGAGAAAAAATGCGCTGTTTCACTGAGAACCGGCTTTAACCTCTGGCCTTATACCTGCCCTTGAAACAGCATGGATGACGTATCGGCAGGTCGTAATCCCGGATACCTGGGTGTTGATACGTTCTTTGGTTCATCCCGGTCAGATTTGTACATGAAGCACCTGAACCACTGGAAATATCCTTTGAGCAATTGCTATTTCTATCAGGTATCTTCCCTGAAAAACCTATTCGGAGACAGGAATCAGCCTGTCTTTCAATTGTGCCTCCAGATCCAGCCTTATAAGTTCAACGACATTATTTACCACTCCTCTGGTGTAGCTCTTCAGCAGATCGTCCGTCCTGAAGAAATCCCTGTCCGCGTTACTGTTGAACTCTGCACCATGCGTCCGGTACGAGATACCGAACGGGGCGAGGATGTACCCCATCTGCTGGAAGTTAAGGAATATGTCCATGGCGGTTTTCATTCCCCCGTCCTCGTGGCCGCAGACGAGGATACCTGCAATTTTTGCTTCAGTCAGGCCGGGTTTTCTCAGGTGATACAGGTTCTGCATACAGGTGGTGCGGTCAAGAAATATCTTGAGGCGTGCCGACATGGTATTCCAGTTTATCGGGGATGCCACGATTACCGCCTTTGATGCGGCGAGCATCTCGTGAAATACGTGCATATCGTCTTTCGGGTTCCGGCAGGGGTAGTTGCAGGACTGGGCCCTCACGGCATAGCAGCACCAGCAGTGGTCAATGCGGTATTCGTTCAGGTTGAACCTCCGGTAACTCACACCCTTTTCATCGAGTACCGTTTCGGCGACCTCTGTCATGACGCTCGTATTTCCTGCCCGGTGAGTGCTGCCGTTGATAAGCAGGACATCAAAAGGTTTCCCATCGTATCTGAACGGTACGTGCTCCTTTTCCTGAATGAATTCACCGGACGGACTGTGACAGTTGGGGCAGCCCCTGGGCGGTTTTTCCCCTGTGAAGACAAAGCCGCAAACGGTGCATTTCCAGGTCATTCCTGGTTCATTAGTGGTGTCCATGTAGTCTGCTTCTGCCATTCTTTCACCTTTTCCGGCCTGGATCCCATAAACCCTCTGATTGGCAAGGTATATTCTTCCCCGTGGTTGCATGAAGGTTTTGATAAGTGTTAAGGAGTCCTTGAGGAGGATTTCTATTGCTATTCATCACAGTCTCCCCCTGGCCTTATCCCGGACGGTCGCGGGGATCTTTCATGAAAGTACAGGTGGACGATGAGGTCCAGTTCTCATGAAAACTCAGATCCATCAGGGCAGACTTCTTCCCTGTTTATCATTCATGCCAGATGACCCGGGGACAGATGAGATCTCAGGAGGATGGAAGTCCTTTTCCTACAGCGGTATACCGTACTCCAAAGAGGATTTACCTCATCCCGTCCATTTTCATCATAGAGAACGTGCCTGCACCACCTGTTCCGTCCACCCCGCCCGATTTCAGGTCATATTTCATCGAGCTTAGGATCGGTACTCCTGAATGGAGGTTGAAACAGGCCATAGTAGAGGCTAAGAAGCGGTATTCGCTCCTCGATCCGACCGACCCGGAACGGCCCGGGCGAAACCTGGCCCCCTCGTCACCCCACATCTCCATGTACGGTGGCTTCACGATCCGCCCGGGCTTCTCATTCACCGATGTAAAACGAGTGATAGGCATGACCTGCCGATCGGTTCCCTTTTTTCCCTACCGCATAGAGGATTACGAGTCCAGGCTCGGGTACAGCGGGGGTGTGGTGGCATTCAGGGTCATCCCTTCGGTCGAACTCGCTACATTCCGTTCTGATCTGATCGAGGGGCTTCGCCCCATGACCAATGACCTGTTTCCCCAGAACAACAACCCAGGGGACCTCTGGTACCATGTCACCCTTGGATACAGGCTCGACCCGGCGGCCTATACAAGGATGAGAACGGAACTGTCCACTCCTCCTGCTATGCGCCAGGTCCGGCTTCTTGGTCATGTGGCAGAGTGCCTTGGTTCCAGTGTATCAAGCCGGTCTCCCTTGCCTCCGGCACTCCGGCCTGTGGAACTCCCTGCAGATGCGCTCCGGCTTACCGTCCTTCACCGGAACATGGTCGCTGCAGAGTACGACCTCATATCCGGCCGGTGGCTTTCCCGCCGGACGGCAGGGGCATCATATGGGTGGGACAGGACCCTTTCCAGGTACCGGACGATGAAGGGGTACGAGCTCTTAAGAGGGGCATATCCAGAAGGAGCGACGGTCCCATTCGTTATCGGTGACCTGTACCTGGGTCATCCGGATATTATCCATGAATGTTCGCGGCCATTCCGGTACGGTGACACCCGGACCATGGATACGGTCCTCATCCGCAACTGGAACCGGCGGGTCCGCCCTGGGGATGAAGTATACTGCATTGGTCCCATCTCGGTGGATGAAGGGAGCAGCAGGGATAAGTACCTCTCGCGACTGAACGGAACTATTTACCCTGTTCCGGAGGACCACGGCCATGAGACTGTGAATACCAGTCAGGTACTGGAACGGACCTGGCAGGGTGTCCGGTTCCTCTTCGTCCATGACCCCGACAATGCACCCCGGGGGTTTGATGGATACATCGTATACGGTCATCATCATACCACAGACCTGAAAAAGTATCCATTTTTCGACCCGGAAAATCGTCGTTTCAATGTATGTCCCGAGCTCACGGGGTACCACCCGCTAACACTGTCGTGCCTTTGTGACCTGATCAGGATGAGACCGCGGAGGGTTGAGTTCTACGAGTGATGGTTCCTGCACCGCTTATTTCGCAGGCAGGTATTATGGCATTCAGCTACAAACATCTCTCTATGACCTCTGTGAGCCCGGCCCAGGTGACCCTTGCAGGAGCGGGTGTCCTCATGGTCCTGGTATCTGTCTACCTGATCGTCGCCAGACAGGATATGGCGTGGATCTGGCCCGCCTGGCTTGGCGTTCTGGCGCTGGCCATTGCCGCGTACGACGGTCTTGCACGGTGCCCCCGGTGTGGGGAGATTTGAGTTTTCTCCATATCTCTCCTTTATTCATCGCGGATCATTGTCAGTGACATCTTGAACGGTGTCACGGCATAGACCGCATGAGGGATGTGTGGAGGAAATAGAATTGTCTGTCCGGTCTGGACCAGCGAATCAACGCCTGCGATAGTCACCCGGCATGTCCCTTCAAGTATCGTCACGACCGCCTCGTAGGGCGCCGTGTGTTCGGGAAGACCTTCTCCCTGATCAAACGCGAAAACCGTGATGGTGCCATTCTTCCTAAATAGTACCATCTTACTGGCGATTGCACCTTCCTGGTACCTGACCAGATCAGAAAGACGGACCACGGTTCTCGGGATGGATTCACGTTTGGGTTCCTTCATGGATTCACCTTCAGACGCTTATGAACAAATCTGCATCATTCTTTTTGAGGGAACTGACTGCGCATGTCTGCAGATGAGACCATGTGACCGGGGAGGACTTTATTCCCCTGCATTGCAACCACCTGAAATACCCTTCCGATGGTTCCTACGTAGCGATGGACATGATTATCAGTACCGGAACGAGGATGAGATGCTCAGTACCCCGCACTGTCAAGAGCCCTGTTACAGAGCAGATCGCAGTGTTGTATCCAGGGGTCGGTTCTTGGTGCATGGCGGAAGGTGACCTTTGAAAACCTGGTGCACAACGATCTCACCCGCATATACAGTTCAGCCAGGTGTGGCTGGCGGACCCGGTAAAGGCCGTTTAATTGCCTGATGACAAGTTCGCTGTCTGAAACCACGTCAATACAGCCATGTGTGATGTCTGATGCAGCGGTGAGGGCCATGATGATCGCTTCGTATTCTGCATGGTTGTTGGTTGCAGTGCCAAGAAAGCGGCTGTTTTCCCGGACAGGCGTGGTTGCCGTGATTATGATAAAAGCTGCCGCTGCTGGTCCCGGGTTGCCCCGCGAGGCACCATCTGTATAGGCCTGAATACCCGGGTCTCCTCTGCCCGCGGTATCCTGGTGATCCGGTACGAGAGACGTGAAGGAAGGAATATGCTTGTTTTCTGTGATGGTTCTCCCCCAATCCCTGGGAGGGGTGTATCCATATTTTCTGTTGCCAACAGGTATGGAGCTATTGTTCAGTTTCACCCTCCGCACACCATGGGTATAGCGGCCCCCTCATTCAAGTCTCTTTCATGTCTCGGCTGCCTAGTGTCCAGGTGACCTGCCACCGGTGCGGGAACACCTGGACATACATGGGTTCCAAGGTATGGCTGATAGGAGTCGCGCGACGCCCTGTCAAGGTTGCATGCACCCGTTGCCGGGCCAGTACGCCCCTTGTCAGGGAACATGCGGGATGATGGAGAGAATCTTGGTAATCGTGATGTCATCCCTCCCTATCCCGGACCTGTTTCTTTTGCCTGTCTGGGACAGATACAGATCCTTTCCTGCCTTTCGCGCTCATCTGGTGAATATTTCCGTGAATATGCCTATACCTGGCATTAATGAAAGATAGGTACATCCATCGCCTTTTTAGGCGATACTTCCCATAGGTACTTCCTACAGGACAGGTGCAGGAGAGCCCCCCCTGTCGTGACCGGAGGTCTGAGATTGGAGGAATCGATTCAAAATGGTGATTATGGTTTTGTGACTGGCAAGGAACCACCAGGAAATATCATCAACGATTATATCCGGGGCTTGTGTCTGATTCGCAGAAAAGTTCCTGGCATCTGGGATGACGCTGATTTATCGGTACGCGAAATGCCCCGCCAGGACATTGAGATGCATGGCAGGACCCAGGAAGATAACTGCCCTCTTTGCTCCGGGAACGATATAACAGGAGACTAGTAATTCAATTTTCTGTAACCAGATCCCGGTGATGTCATCCCACTTTGTATCATTCACCTGCTTTTATTTCTCCAAGACACCATCCGGAACGATTCAGGCATACGGAAATCCTCCAGCCTTCTGATAGCAGGAAGATCTTTTTACGGTCCAGTCCTGCAGCCCTCCCGGTATCCGGGTAAAAATTAGGATTGTGGGGAAGACGGGGGTCATGGTCTCAGAACCAAGGGCCCGCCCTGGTCTTTACCTGATCCTCCCTGTCCTCCAGAAGAAGAATTTGCGGACCTGCAGACCTCCCGGGTCATATGGGAGGATACCAGACACAGGATATGATGAATGATAGCTTCCATTCTTATTTGATCATAGAAATGCAGGACTTTTATGGGGATCCATAGCAGTGAAAGAACGAAGAGATATGCTACAATGAGAAAAGGTCAGGGTTAATGGGAAGAAAGGGAAGAGTAAGAAGGAATCCAAACTCTTCAGGCAACCTTTTCGGCTGCCATGTCAACATCTTCTTCCTTGATTGTTTTTCTGCCCGCGTGCATCGCGAGTTTGTTCGCCTCTTTCGTAAGTTGGGCGATGTATTCCTCTGTCTTTGCGACGAGCACCTCAGCAGCATCGCTGCCGACCCTTTCTGCTCCGTTTTTCTTTGCAATCCTAACGACTGCGGCAATAGGTAAATCTGCCATTGTATTGCCTCACATCAAAGAGTATTTAAAAATATTTAAAGGTTTCGCGGCAAATGTGGGATCCAACCCCGTCAAACCTCTTTATCGCCATTTAAAAGGTTCATCGGGCTCCCTGTAAGCGGGTGCAGCATCCGGCCGGGATTTTATAAAAAAGCGCTATTTCTCTCGTTTTAAACGTTAAAAGCAGATATGCTTTTTTTTGGACCCGTGTGAGAGTGGATGGAAATGGAGTGTAGCCATCCGGTCCGGACCCGGCACAGGGTATCACCTGAGGTCAGAGATAAAAGATTCAGCTTCACTCCAATCCCGGGCAAGGCCGCATGAGGGTTCAGGAGAGAAGGTATCAGGGCGGGATAGCAATTTCTGTGGTTCGGCATACCGCAGGCACAACTGCACGAGCAGTCCTGGTCCCCAGGCGGGTAATATAATTTCCCTGATTACCGGGACCTGTGCCCCCCCCTGTTGTCAGATAGTCAGACTCCGGGCCGTATCATCCCTGAGTAACAATGCCCGGGCGGTTGTCCATGACCTGGGGATTACCGGGCAGGAGGAAGAAGCGCATTTGCACCGGCATGAATTCAAACCTCCTGAATTGTTTTTTTTTCTGTTATTAGGTCATTTGCACTCTTTCAGGTCTCTTTGGGCTTGTGAGGGCGTCCTGATGGCTTGGTTCCCGTTGCCCGGGATCACCTGCCAGGAGCGGTATGTTAATAGCCAACGGCGGCAAGATTGGACTGAGGGTCGTTCGCGTGCCTGCGCATCGGGCATGCAGGGTGCAATGAGGGGTGTATGCCATTATGTCAAATCAAGGGTTATCTGCCGTTCTATCGGCAATTGTGTGTGTGGCTGCCCTTGTCATGCCGGCAGCAGCGGTTTATCCCGGGTACTTTGCTCTGATCACTCACGAGGATACCGGAGTTATCACGGTAGCTGATCTCAGTACTGACCCGCCACGTGAAACCCTCGCTTATGATTGCGGTCCGGGAACAGGGCCGTCTATCCCGGTCATCTCACAAGACCGGAGCCGTGTACTGGTCGGACTTGCGGGAAGCGGCGAGGTGCTTGTCCTGAACCTTACCGGGGAATCACTGAAACGGGTTTGTGAGATACCTGTCGGAGGACGCCCCACAGGAATCGCGATATCGCCCGACAGCGCAATAGCGCTGGTTGGTAACAGCCAGATCCCGTCTGTTGCTGTTCTTAATCTTTCAGAACCGTTCTGCCGGCCAAATTATCTGCAGACCGGACAGGTCTCTCCCATGGCCGTTGGAATAACGCCCGATGGCCGGTATGGGCTGATAGCCGCGGGCTCCACAGAGGGTACGCTTACTGTCGTTTCCCTTGATGGCCCGGAACCGGCGGTACAGTACACCATTCCGGTTGGCGCGTCTCCCCGTGCCCTGGCAGTGGACCCGACAGGCAGGCATGTGATTGTACCCCTGGCCGGAGAGCGGAAACCTTTCTACGTCACTGTCATCGATATCAGCACGGAACCGTTCTCCGTCGAGGCGAAGGTACCCGTGGGTGACCTCCCCCCGGGAAATCCGCTGATATCCCCTGATGGGAGGTTTGGGTTTGTCCCTCTGACAGGCAGCTACGAGGTTGCAGTGATTGACCTGTTCAACGGGACACCGTCCCTGGCAGGCACGGTCGTCACCGGGCGGAACCCGGGGAGCGTCGCATTCCTGCCGGACAGTTCGGTGGCCCTGGTCACTACCAGCGGAGCCAGCAGTCTCATTGAGATCAGCCTTCCTGGTCTCCAGGTGACTGACCAGGATATCCTCCCTTATTTTGCCCCCTATGGCATCGCACTTTTTACCAGGACCGGGAGCCATGTCCCCTTCATCAAGCCGCTTCAGCCGTTTGAAGTCGAGGTCGGAAAACTGCTGTCATTCTCCCTCGAGGTGGCCGATGTTGACGGAGATACCCTGACGACGGTGGCAATGGACATGCCCCAGGGTGCCGTGCTCAATGGGACGTTATTTTCCTGGGTACCGCTCATGAACCAGACCGGTAGGTATACCCCTGTCTTTACCGTGAATGATGGTGTGTTCTCAAGCAGGCATACGGTCGATATCTGTGTTGTCGGAAATGGTCCGGATGGCATGGACATACCCCCCCCGCCAGTTGTACCCGGGATGTGATCCCACTGTCAGTACGCCAATACCGCCCACCATTCCAGAAAATTACAAAATAACTGATCTCCCGGCAGATTACCTTCAGGGGTGGTTCGCTATCTCCAGGAACCGCAGGAAATGTGGCTCTTTTTATGGTTAATGCTGTCAGGCAGGGTCCTGAACCAGGGGTTTAAAGGGCCGGAACATGAACACATCACCTTTTTTGGGAATAAGTGAAAATAATCCACGCGAGCGGAGAGAATTCTGACATGGGCGAGAAAGAAGGAGACTGGGCAGAGCGGACCTGCGCCCACTGCGATGGTGAAGGCTGTAGTTATTGCGATAAAAAGGGGCACGTCCTGGTGCGATGTCCGCCGGAGCCCTGCCGAGAGTGCGAGGGTGACGGTTGTTTTGTATGCGGCTACACCGGTTGGAGAAAAGTAAAAAGCAGGTATGACTAACCCGAAAGCTCTTTCCTTCGGGTCCTGGACGGGGTCGCCATGACCTTCGATCTCACCGGGTTCCTTGGGTACTCTGCAGGTTTCTGTACGACCGCCGCATTTCTTCCCCAGGTCATACGGTCGGTGAGGACACGGTCCACGAAGGATATCTCCCTTTTCATGCTGGTGCTTTTTGCAACGGGGCTCATCCTGTGGACAATCTATGGTATTTGTGAAGACAGGCTGCCGATTGTGGCTGCAAACGGGATTACCCTGGTTTTTGTCGGTGTCCTTTTCTGGCTCCGGATCAGATATGGCTCATCTGAGAAAGCAAGCTGACCCGGACTAGAAAGCACCCCACTTAGAATGCAACTGCTCCTTGAGGACTGCGACCTTTTGGCGCACCTCCTGGAGTGCACCAGGGTCTGATGCCTCTTCATACATCCACAGGTATGCAGCCGGTTCCCTGATCCCCGAGAAATCCATGCCAGCCATCGCGGCAATCATACCCAGGTTTGTGTACGGCAGCGCCGCCTCCACACTGTAACCCCCCTCAAGTACTGCGATTAACCGCCCTCCGCACAGATCGCCAGCAAGTGCTACCGCCCTCGCCATGAGACCGGCATACCCTGACGCCGTGAGGGCAAGACTGGTGAGGGGGTCGGTGAAATGGTTGTCCTGTCCTGCGGAAACCGCAATGACGTCGGGATGAAACCTATGTGCAAGGGGAACAATGACTGATTCCATGAGGTAATAATACACTTCGTCCGAAGACCCCGGAGGAACAGGAAGGTTGACCGTATACCCTTTTCCTGCACCCGTTCCCATGGAGGAAAGGTGACCTGTCCCGGGGTACAGGGGGCTCTGGTGGATCGAAATGAAAAGGACTGACGGGTCCTGGTAAAAAATCTCCTCGGTCCCGTTGCCGTGATGAGCATCCCAGTCAAGGATTAGGACACGCTCCATACCCTTCCTCTGGAGGTACCGTGTCATAATAGCGACATTGTTCAGGTAGCAGAACCCCCCGCCCCCCCTGATGCCAGCATGGTGACCGGGCGGCCGGACCATGGCAAAGGCATTTGTCACGCTCCCGGCAAGGACCTCATCAGCTGCCGCCATGGCCCCTCCTGCCGCAAGGAGCGCCCTATGCAGCAGCCCGGGAGGTACGTTCGTATCTCCGTCAATAACCCCTCCCTTCAGACTTGCCCTTTCAAGAAAGTCCAGGTATGATCCCTCATGGACCGCACCTACGGCTTCAGGCGGGGCTGGATAAGGGTGAACAAGTCGTATCCTGGGGTCCCGCAGCAAGCCCTCCTCCAGCAGCTGGTCCCAGGTGTACTGGAGCCGCTCCCTCCGTTCAGGGTGCGTGGGTGCCTGTTCATGGAGAAAGTACGATTCACAGAACACGATAGCGGTTGTCATGGTGCCTCGCTAGTGATCCCGGGAGGTATCTGAACGACAAGGTCGGTAATCCGTTCATGACGAACACCTCCGCGAACGACATCATAGGTAGAAAAAGATACCAGCTCCACATCACGGACATCCGCCGGTGAAGCCCCTGCAGCGGTGGCAAGAGCCCTCGTTTCATCAACAGCCCATTCAATGAGGTCAGGACCGGCCTTCCCCGGGTATGGATACACCTGTCCGTTTACCGTCATGCGTTTTTTTTCCGAGTCGGCGTGAACCGCCAGGGAAAGGCTGACCCGTGATACGGCAACACCAAGGGCGTTGGCACTGGAAGCGTGCTCCGGGACGATGCAAGGCACACCCGACCTGGAAGCTATCCGGGGGATCAGGAACGGTGAAAGAAACCCGGTCCCTATGAGCATTTCCGGGTCAATGGTCTGAATCATGGCGACCAGGGTATCAACATACCAGTCGATGACCTGCATGGCAGACGTACCTGCAGGC
This sequence comes from uncultured Methanospirillaceae archaeon, assembly GCA_949319355.1. Lineage (GTDB taxonomy): Archaea > Halobacteriota > Methanomicrobia > Methanomicrobiales > Methanospirillaceae > KLAP105. The sequence goes on from CASGHA010000041.1 coordinate 26,524, forward strand.
ACAGACGACCTCGCGGAATCACCTATCCTGTGCCCGGCCAGGTTGAGTGCATCGGTCAGGGTGGGCAGGTCTCCGGAAAATGCCCTCGCATTTCCCTGGCGCTTCGGGATAAGGCTGTTTCCTACGATTACCGAGTCACCCCCATATGGCAGCGATGTGCTGGCGACTGAAGGGACAAGGGTGTCGCGACCCTCAATGATAAGCGTCTTCATAAGCGGGCTGCCACCAGACAGCGGGACAAGGTCTGTCGTCGTCCCTCCGATATCTATAATGAGCCCTTCCGAAATACCGGTGAGGTATCGCACTCCCAGGGCAACCGCAGCCGGACTGGAGTTGAGGAGCAGTCCTGGGTTGCCATGGATGACGGTTGGTTGGGCCAGCCCTCCGTCTCCCTTGAAATACAGGAAGCCGGGTGAGACCTGCCTGACCTCCTGGGTTATCCCGAGGACCGTCCTGAGGATGGATGCATTGGCCTTCACCATCGCACACCGTGCAGGAAAGTCCAGGAATCCTATCGGGTGGGAAGTTGCGACCCGGTCAGGCGATACATACTTCCGGGCAGTCTCTGCGACCGCATCTTCAAGGACCGGGTTCCTGACTGAAAACTTTCCGCAGACTGCAATCGCTTCAGGGTTGCCCGAAGATATGGCTTCATGGACCTGGTGCATTTCGAGGTCTTCAACCAGTTCCCCACGGTGGTCGATACAACCTCCGACAGCGACCCCCTGGGGCGCGAGACCCGGACCGGGTATGGTGATCAGCAGCACCCGCAGCCCTGTTCCTGTCACCAGCATGTTCAGTGGCTGAGATGTGCTGACCCCGACTCTCCCGGACACCTTATGATGTTTGAGTATTTGTGAGAGAGATACCCCGTGGGGGATCTTGTGGGCGATGAATTCCTCTCCTAATACTGCGATATCCGTGTTTGTACCCCCGATATCAATCCCGGTGAGCATGTGTTACACCATCATCGGCTTGAAATTCAGCGTTTTTTGGGACTTCAGTTGTCCTTATGCATCACTTTTTTTCCTCCGGCTGCGTGTGTCCGGTGTCAGCATGAAAGGCAGGGACCACCCACATGGTCCATGGACCTTTCCCGTTTATGATGCTATTTAATGCAGCTATCTTCAAGCATAGGAGAAGGTGTCCCGAGTATTAAACCCGGTATCTGGCTGAACCCCGGTGAAGAAACCGGGGCTCTCCGGCCAGTTACCTGAATAAGGATTCTCACGGAACAAAGCCGCCATTCGCTGATATACCCGTGTCATTCTCCTGTTGTACCAACAGCTTTATTTCCGGATATGAAGATCTGTTGTGAATGGTTCCAGAAGACTCCGGAGATAATCCCTCCCTGAACGGACAATCCCGTAGCCCGGGTGAGGTCTTGTTTGAATACGAAGAGAAGGCGGGGAGGCTCGAACTCCTGATACGCATCATATACTCGATTGCGATCGCAATCGTACTCTTCGTATATTCCTTCATTGCAAGCATTTGTACTTTCATCCAGTTCTTTGTCATTCTGCTTCTTGGGCGCAGAAGCAGGGGTCTCGCCGATTTCGTACAGGGATATTGCGAATACCAGGTCCACATCCTCTCGTATCTTAGTTTTCTCACCGACAAGCGCCCCGGGATCATGCCGGTACCGGTCAGGGTCAGTGAGGAGAAACGCTGAAGGGCAGTTGTGCCCGGTGTGGTCCCGGTTCAAACCACAATGCATTTTTACAAGTTGCTGCAACGAGAATAGAGAGAGCGGGACTCAAGGGATGTCGGATAGGATTCTTACCCCCCATGTACCGATCCCCCTCCCCCTCTCGCAATCCCTCTGAAAAACCGGGTCTTGTGCACCGGACTCTCTTTGTTGCCGATGGTGAACGACTTTAACTTGCAGGCATCTTAAGTCCGGGCATGAAAAGCGGGTACATTTAATCATTTCCCATAGCTTCTCTTTTGTATGTATATCCGGGACAGCAAGGCTTCGGCTTTCAAGAGAGCCGGGGACGGGACACTCCTGTCAGAACTCATCCATCCAGACCATCAGGGCTCACCAAGGCCACTCCCGCTGAGTATAGCCCAGGCGGTACTCCGTCCAGGCGCAGCGTCCATTCCTCACAAACTGAACGAATCCATTGAGATCTATTATATCCTTGCCGGTGAAGGAGTCGTGACTATTGGTGAGGAGGAAGGGCGTATCAGGGAAGGCCAGACCGTATATATCCCCCCCTCGGCAGTTCAGTCGATTAAAAACACCGGTATGCGTGACCTCGTCTTCCTCGCAATAGTGTCTCCTGCATGGCAGCAGTCTGACGAATCGGTCCTGTCATGATTTCACGATAAAATCCGTCAAAAGATGTAAAAAACAGGTAGTGGTACCCTTCCCCGTTCCTGTGGGTAACCAGGGTAATCCATTGGAAAAAATCCCCGGGCTTTCGTTTCATTGTGTTACCCGGGTTCTGGACCACCCGTCCGATTGCATGGTCCTGACAAAAGGGTCATTTGTGGAGGAACATAAGGGTTCCTGCGATCATGTCGTGAAGTCCCTGGTTCTGCCGGGTGAGCGCTATCAGAGTGAATCCGGCAAAGAGGGTGATGATAGAGATGAACTTGCCAAAATGCCTGAGCGTCGCACGGAGAAAAGTAATCCTTTCTCCATGAATATCGGTCACCGCTACTCTTACAGCCAGCTTCCCGAGTGTAGCCTGGTTTCTCGAGGCTTCAAGGCCTGCAAAATAGATCCAAGGGACAATGATGATGAGGACTGCGAAGGATATTGCAAGTGCCGTCGGGAGAGCCGAGGAGACGACCACACCCTGGGCATTGGTAACCGGCATACCTCGGAGAATCTGATAGGCCATCCTCACCCCTTCCCAAAGGCCGAGGAAAAGGCAGAGGCCTGCACCTATAAGAATTATGAATAGTAGGTCAATCAGGAAAGCAAGGAATCTCCGCCAGAAACCACTGTATGAATCAGAGGTCATACCCTCCCCGCGGTGTCGGATCACCAGGCGTGGCGGTACGAGTTTGAGATTAACTCCGCAAAACGGACAAAAACCTACATCAGATCCAATTTTCTGCCCGCATTTCCCGCAGTACACAGGACCGTCACTTCCATGATTCACTCACCGGACACCATGATGAATCTATCGACTTGATATCAGTCCGGTGAATAAATAGGCGCATTTATTCAGTTTTATGACAAAATCTTAGCAATATGGTTGTAAAACTTAAAATATT
>CASGHA010000042.1 GCA_949319355.1 uncultured Methanospirillaceae archaeon
AGTCTGACCGGTCCTGAAGGACTTACGGCGGATACATGGCCCTTGGAATTATTTACCTCTGTTCTGGTATCTGTGCACCCCATGGAAAGGGCAACACCTATGAGGATAATGCAAAGCAATGCGGAGATTAAAAATGTATGATTCATCAGGAACTCCCAGGTCCAGGGGACTACCCTACTCATTACGGATATATCTCATTTAGCAGGAATAGTTAAAAATTTTTTGAATTGGCAAGAACCAGACTTTTTGAGGACATACAAGCCCTTTTAGCCTTTTTAATTGGATATAGTATCCAAAAAAATAGGCAGTTACTGCTCGAGGTGGACCGTATGAACACCCCTGGCTATCTGGACACCGTTCTGGACCACGCTGAGGTTTAATGGATAGTCCCCTGGGTCAATTCCTGAGCACTTGGAGCAGGTCGGCAACTGGTATTCGAGATTCACGGTGTTGGTCCCGGGTATGAGAGTAAGCGTCGTATTTTTCTTCAGGTGAAGCTCGCCATACCGGTCCTTGATCCCTTCGAGGAATATTTTGACATTTTCAAGACGCGTGTCTGAAGTAAGGGTTACCTGGACTTTCATGGTCTCCTTTGAGTGGTACTGGTCCTTGTCGGTCTGGAACGATGAAACAGAAACGGCAGGACCGGATGACGGCAGCCCGCCCAGACCCATGAAGAGCCCGACGATGACGATGGCGAGGATGATTACCACGAGTGCAATGGTGCTTTTTTTCTGCAGGAAGGTACGTCGCCGCATAGCTATACTTATGATGACCTTTGCTTAAAAAAATATTGAAATGCGTGGTGAATTCCGATACCGTCGTCATGCTGCCCCATCAGGTCTTGCGTCAGAGTTCTGATCCCGCTGCAGGCAGGGTGGACTCACCCACTTCCCATTCCAGGAGTTTTTTAGGAGGGGTATTGTATGGAGGGCCCGTTTACGGGTCCTATCCGGTGCACGATCAAACGAACCCTCCATCTAATCCCAATCAATGACAGGGCTCCCTTCAACAGGTATCAGTCCTTCAGGCTCCCTTCCCCGAAGGTGGCATCAATCCATGAGGTAATCGCGTCCCGTACCCCGCGAAACTGCTCACGGTCCCGGCCTCACTCCCGGAGAAACGTGAGGGGTCAGGAAAATCCCGGTGCAATACCTCTTTTGCACCCGGAAAGAACGGGCAAGCCTCAGATGCGGAGTCACAGACGGTTACCACCGTCCCGATCCCCCTGCCGAGGAATTCGCTGATGAGTTTCGGGCGATGGGTGGACAGGTCGATACCGATTTCCTCCATGACCACAACGGCAACCGGATGGACCCGGGTTGCGTCTGTCCCGGCACTGAACGCCTCGCACCTGCCTTTATACCTCGCGTTCATGTATCCCTCGGCCATCTGTGAGTGGGCAGAGTTGTGCGTGCAGATGAAGAGGACTTTCTTTTTCATGCCGGCTCCTCTTCCTGTTCACCTCACGGTCGGACGGCAAGTGCCGTCGTTCTTTCCGCCATACCACTTCTGCCTGAGCCAGAGGGAGACGTTTACCAGGCCGATGAGCACCGGGACCTCGACGAGCGGACCGATAACCGTCGCGAACGCTGCCGGAGACGCGATGCCGAAGACGGCGATGGCAACCGCTATGGCAAGTTCGAAGTTGTTGGACGCAGCGGTAAAGGAAAGGGACGCCGACTTCTGGTAATCGACTCCGACGCGCCATGACATCCAGAAGCTGACAAAGAACATGATAATGAAGTAGCAGAGCAGCGGAATGGCGACCCTCACGACATCAAGAGGTACATTTACGATGTACTCACCCTTGAGCGAAAACATCACGATGATGGTAAAGAGCAGGGCGATGAGCGTGATGGGTGAGATCCGTGGGATAAAGACCTGTTCGTACCATGACTTTGATTTCAGACGGATGAGGGTATACCGCGTCAGCATCCCGGCGATGAAGGGAATGCCCAGGTAGATGAACACACTTTCAGCGATCTGGAGGATGGTGATGCTGACTTCGGACCCGGCGCCGAGGCCGAGGAGCGGAGGCAGATAGGTGATGAAGAACCAGGCGTAGACCGAGTAGAAAAATACCTGGAAGAGCGAGTTGAGGCCGACGATAGTTGCACAGTACTCGCAGTCCCCTTCAGCAAGGTCGTTCCAGACGATTACCATCGCAATGCAGCGGGCGATGCCGACAAGGATCAGCCCGTACATTAAAAGCGGCTGGTCGCGGAGAAAGAGGACGGCAAGGACAAACATGAGGAGCGGACCCACGAACCAGTTCTGGACGATTGAGAGCCCGAGTACCCTGGTATCCCGGAAGACGCTCCGTAGTTCCTCGTATTTCACCTTTGCAAGGGGGGGGTACATCATGAGGATGAGGCCAACCGCAATCGGGACCGAGGTCGTCCCCACCGAAAGGCTGGTAATGACCTCCGGGACCCCGGGGAGGAAGTACCCGATGGCGATACCTGCCACCATGGCAAGGAATATCCACAGGGTCAGGAACCGGTCAAGAAAGGATAACCCGGATTTTTTTGCCATACCTGGAATCACCTCCCCTCCATTATTTTCCGGGGGTGTATTTTTGGCATATCCCTCACCCACTGCTCTACCCGTGAAGCGGCGGCGGGAGAAACGCCCCTGATGGCACGGACGAGTTCCGTTACGTGGATAAGCCCTGCAATCTCCTTATCACACGTCGTTCCGAACCGGGGTGCCCGGCACCAGTGGCAAATCCGGAGACCATAGTTCTGGAGCAGGGACTGACGTATCTCAGATCCAGAGAGCCCGTCACTTGCTGCGACCGTCGATCCACAGGGGGAACCCCGTATGACTTCGACGTGATCGAGAGTATACTGATCCTTCATGCGGACAACAAACGAGGGTTTTCCAAATACCTTTGCAAATTCGTTGATTTCTGGTACCGGTGTATTATCTTCAAGTGAACACATAGTCACCGGCGCCTCCACCTGAGGGTTGATAGTCTGCGCCTGCCTGAGAAAGCCCGGGCCGAAACTGACCCCAAGGATAACGGGTTTTAGCATATCGATGACGGAAAGGGCGATATCCGGGTGACGCACGTAGGACAGGTAGAGGTCGCATTCCGGGAGGTCCAGTCCGATATCGTCTGCAACCGGGCTTTCGACATAGGGGGCAGGTATCCACTCAGTGGAAAACCGCTCCCTGATGATCTCATATGCCCGCTCGCCATATTTTCCATCACTGACAATCCCGACTTTCATACCCATTCACGCACTCCTGGTCGTGGCTGAGGTGAGCATATCCGGTTACCATTCCGGGGCTCCTCATATTGCAAGCATTTCAAAATATATTGAATTTTCTGTTCATCCCTCATCACCGTCTGAGAATCCCGACCCTTTGTGTCCTTATGAAAACGTGAAAAACGAGATATCTGTCAGATATCCACCCGTCCCGTTTCACCTGTCAACCTGTACGAGTTCAGGGATCCATGCCCAATGCCCGGTATGCCGCCTTCAGGATCAACGCTTCGGGAATATCCTCGTACAGGGTTTCGTCAACTTCAATCGCCCGGCAGCAGGTACTCTCTCCGGCCAGATGGCTGCATGAAGGGCAGTCGGTCGGGGTCATGGTCGCTGTAAGGAGGTCCTCGATGCGGGTACCGTTCATCCGGACCTCATTTGATTCCGCGATACGGGTCTTGTCAAGAATGGTTTCCGTCAGGTTGATCTTCACTCCATGGACTGTTAACTCACGGCGGAGAGTATCCACGGCCTTCAGGAGGGAAGTCCCCGTCCTTACACACCGGTCGCAGGTCGAATCACCCACGGCGAAATGCAGCCATTCGATTTCCAGGCGTTTGTAGCGGGGCAGGTTCATGAAGTGTCAGCATCCATCACGGCTCTGACCACCTTCTCAATCTCATCGTACCTGACCTCGTCCATCCCCTTCTTCTCAATGCCGAGCCCGGTCGCGATGATGTGACACGTAGGCCCGATACGGGACGAGGAGAGTTTCTTCAGGGCGCAACAATCCATGCAGCCATCGATCACGATGACCTGCCCGGCAGCCCTGATCCCGGCTTCAAGCGTGGCAGTGGACTGTTTGGCATGCATCCACACATACTTCCCCGGCTTACGCTGGAGGACGACCTGTGCTGCTTGGGTGGTGAGTTTTCCTGTGTTTGATATGCCCGAGCAGGTAACAAGGGCGCAGGTCATCGGTTATCTTTCTCCCGGGAGAGTGCGGTATCGTTCCGGAAAAAGAGCATACAGTGGCAGTGCCCGTCTTTTGCTATCTCATCCCGGTGGTAGGCACAGGGACAGATGATCACGTTGTCCTTCTCTTCGTTGCGTGAGCGGATCCGGCATGGGCAGTACCGGTGGCCGGTCTTTTCCTCGTTGCGCGCCAGCCCCCTGACCACACGGTCCAGAACGTCTTTGTCCGGGTTCAATACCCAGCCGTTCTCTCTCGCGTACTCTTCGGCCCATCTCCGGATTGCATCTTCGGATGTCGTGATCGTTCGCCCCGGCTTCATCTGCAGGTCCCGCTGCACCCGCACCCGCAACCCCCGTCTTTGCCTCCGGATTTCTTTTCTTTTGGTTCAGGTATTCCCTCCTTTCCCTCGCCTTTCCAGCATGCGGAAACAATGGTTTCGATATCATCAGCGGTGTACGACCTTGAGGGCCCCTTGGCTATTCCAAGCTCTGTTACGACGAGGTGCTGGGTCTCATGGACGCCTTTTTCCTCTGCAATCTTCTTTCCGCAGAGCATCGGGCAGCCATCAAGGATGACCACTTCATCAGCGTTTCTGGCGTTCTCAACCAGCGACGCGGAACCTATCGCGAGCAGTGCGATGCAGGCGATAGAGCCGTATCCTTCTTCAGTCAGCTGTACTGCCGCGAGGTTCGTGAGCTGTCCCACGTTGGCCTGGCCGGCACAGGGAAATATGATCCGTTTTGGTTCGTTCTGTCCGCACGAACAGGTTGGGATTTCTGCCATTTCATTCACTCCGAAAGCATTCGTTTTATCTCTTTCACGTCAAGGACCCGGCCTTCCGAGACGACCTCGCCGTTGATGGAGAGCGCCGGGGTGAGCATGACCCCCCGCTCAACGATCTGGTCCAGTTCATCCACCTTGACGACATCCATAGCCACATTCAGTTCTTTAACCGCCTGTTCGGCATTGGCAAGCAGCCGTTTGCATTTTGCACAACCTGTCCCGAGGACTTCAATCGTTGCCATGTGATCTCCGCAGGTACTGTCCTGATTAGTTATTCAATTTTTTTTGTATTACCCGTTCGCATTGCGACTTCATAGGCGTCCAGCAATACTTTCACGTACGCGTCCTCGACGTGTTCCGGGACGTAATTGTAAACCTTGACGCGTTTTAGCAAAGCGGCACGGATTTCTGTTTCCGAAGAAAGGTGCAGGTCCCGGACCTGCCTGATGACCTCGTCGAACATCGCGATGCCGGTCACCTTTCCGTCGATCTCCACCCGCCGGATGGTCCTCACCGCATCGGCCGCACAGCACGGGATCCTGTCGTCCATGGGTCACCATCCTGTCATACCGAAGACAAACCCTGCGAGGGTGGAGAAGACGATGACCAGCCCGGCATAGGCAAGGGTCTTTTTCCCTCCCATGATGCGGTAGAGGACGAGGAGGCTTGGCAGGCTGACGCTTGGGCCTGTCAGGAGGAGCGCGAGGGCCGGACCTTTCGCCATGGAACCTGAGAGGTACCCGAGGGTCGTGCCGATGACCGGTACTTCGAGCAGGGTCGGCATGTAGAGGATAGTCCCGACAACCGCCGCAAGGAAGCTCGCCAGAAGGGTATTTTCTCCAAAAAATGGTTTGAATGTCTCCGGGGGGATGAAATAGGCCAGGACGCCGAGGGCGAAGGTCCCGATGATAAGGATGGGGAAGATCTTCTTCGTCAGGTCCCAGATCTCGTACCCCCACTCGGTCACCTCGTCCCGGGTAAAGTAGTAGATGAGGAGGAACGCAACGGCAAGGGAGAGGAAATACACGATAAGGAGCCGGTAGAAGAGGTCCAGGGCTGATGTCCCTACAAGCAGGATACCTATGAGAAGGGCAAAGAACGTGATGACTACCCAGCCGGGCCGTTCCTCTTCCCGGGCCATCACCGCCCTCCGTGCAGCCGCATGGGTTTTAGCCGTCTCATCATCGTGCTGCGGGAACAGCCACATCATGACCAGGCCGATCACGATCGAGAGGAGGACGGCTGACACTCCCCGGGCTATGCCGAGGTCCACCCCGAGGACCTGGGCGGTATAGACGATCGCAAGGATGTTGATGGCCGGACCGGCATAGAGGAACGTGATGGCCGGCCCGAGGCCGCTTCCCTTCTTGAGGATGCCGGCAAACATCGGGAGGATCGTACAGCTGCATACGGCGAGGACTGAGCCTGACACCGAGGCTATGCCGTACGAGGTCGTCTTCTTCGTTTCCGGGCTGAAGTACCTGAGGATGGCTTCCTTCTTGACAAAGGCAGCTATCGCCCCGGCAATGAAGAATGCCGGGACCAGGCAGGTGATGACGTGCTTTGCGAGATAGTCAAGCAACGTTACCCAACCGAGCAGTAATGGACCTGTAATACTTTCAATCATGGCTGAGACCTCGTATCGAACGATTGGAACAGTGGTGTGTCATGAAACAATGAAACCTCCTGCTGCGAGGAACTGGAAGATACTCCCTGCAAGGACGGCGACGCTGAAAACCGTTATGACGAATGCTACCAGCAGTCGCCTTTTAAAGATGGACGCAAGAAGCGTGACCTCGGGAATACTCGCCCCGGCGCCTCCGATGATCAGGGCCATGACCGCACCGATTCCCATTCCCTTTTCAAGCAGGACGGCGCTTATCGGGATGACTGTTTCAGCACGGATATACATCGGGACCCCGATGATAGCGGCTACCGGGATTGCCAGAGGGTTCTGCGGTCCTGCTATTGCAACAATCAGCTCTTCCGGGATGAACCCATAGATGAAAGCCCCGATGGCAGCACCGAGGACCAGGTATGGCACGACCTGTCGGAAAAGGGTCCAGGCAAATCCGAGGGAATGGGTTATCCGGCGTTTATGGACCGATGGTCCGGGACCCCCTGCCTCATGGCAGTCACAACACCCTGTTTTCTCAACCATGACCGCCTTGACATACCGCCCATAACCGGCCCGTTCGAGAAGTATCCCTGACACCACGGCAATGGTGAAGGTGATGACCGTATAGACCAGGGTGGGCCCAATCCCGAAAAGAGCCAACAACAGGAAAAAAATAACCGGGTTGAGCAGGGGGGAGGCAATAAGGAACGAATAGGCAATACCGAACGGAATGCCGACATCTACCAACCCGACAAGCATGGGTATGGTTTAACATGAACAAAAGGGCGTGAGGGCCCCAAAAGCTGCTCCAAGGATATTTCCTATCCCGTGCCTGCGATGCTGAAGGGCTGACCGTATCCTTTCCTCTGGTATGTATTCGCGGATCAGTCCTATCAGAAAACTAATCCCGATAAACAGGACGACGAGTTCGAGGGTGATGACGACAAAGAACTGTCCCGCAGTAACGAGGTCGTTGACAGATGTCAAACGGTCGGCCTCCTGGAATTGTGTTGAACTTCATTGGAGTGATAATCAAGGGAATATTTAGTGTTTCCTGCCAGTGTCATCGTTTTAAGTGTCGAAACCGGGGGGTGCCCGGGCCACCTGCAGACCATCATTCCCTCGGTTGCACCGGGTATGACCCCCGGGGGTGAACTTTCACAACCATAGAGCAATGTGATTGAATTTTGAACTTTCATGGTATTCTCTGGTGATTTCATCAGCCGTATGCAATAATTCAGAAATCAGACATGGGAACCTGTGTTCTACACGGTTCCGTATCCTGGAAAAAGGGGAGGGGGGTCTGCACCCCAGCCGATGCATCCTTCACAGAGGGCCATGTCAGGTACCTGGAAAACGTTTCAATTTTAATTGAAATATTTATGAACTGACAAGCTATTTATTCCTAATTATTTCATACTCTTTGGATTTACGCCGGGATGAACACCAGGAATAAAAACAAGACAAAACAGTCCTGTGATTGTACGATTAGCCGGACAGATATTCCCCCTGCCATCCAGGAAGACCTTGATGCGGTCGGCGGAATACCAGGGCTGTGTGACCAGCTGCCTCCTGAAAGCAGCATCGTAACAACTAGCACGACCTACCATGCCCTCTCGGACCCATTGCGTATGAAGGTCCTCTACCTCCTCAGGGTCCAGCCGCTCTGCGTCTGTGTCATCAAGGCCTGTATCGGGATAGCCGACTCAAAGTTGTCCTACCATCTTACCATCCTGAAAAAAGCAGGGCTTATAGAAGGTGAACAAAAGGGAAACTGGATCGTTTATCAGATCACGGAAAAGGGGCTCCTGTTCGCCCAGGAAAACCCTCCAATGCCATCCCTGTAAGAGAGGTTCCAAAAGCACAGACCTGTCTGGTGTAAGATGGTAGAACCACTGAAACGCTGAACATCCATTCGGATGACCCCCATATGATTGGCCCGTTCCTGACGCTTCAGTTATATGGGGGCAGGACATACCTGGAGATCACCACTTCAAAAAAATTTTAAGTTCCCGGCACTGAATAGTGATGAATGACTGGTAAGAAGGGGTTGATGGAGAGGATCTTTGGAAAGAAAGATCCCTGCTGCTGCTGCGAGACGAAGATCG
>CASGHA010000043.1 GCA_949319355.1 uncultured Methanospirillaceae archaeon
GCACGATACATTTCGCGTGAGATTGAGTTGTTCGGGAAGGATCTCATAGAAGCACTGCGGAGAACTGCACAGACAACACCGAGCACCCGTATGAAGGACTTTCTTCAGGGTGCGATGTCGAGCATCTCGAGCGGGTCGAACCTTACCCAGTATTTGAGGACCAAGGCGGAGCAGTATTCGCTTGAAAACAGGCAGTCCCAGAAAATGTTTTTGGAGACACTCGCGCTCCTTGCTGAGAGTTACGTCACCGCTATCGTTGCCGGGACGCTCTTCCTGATTCTCCTCCAGTCCATCATGTCAACGTTATCCGGCGAATCCCAGCCTTTTTTCCTGTACATCGTTATATATGGCATCATCCCGTTCGGCAGTATCATGTTCATCATCCTCATCAGCTCGATGACCCCGGAGGGATGATATGGTAAAGAATCCCTTTTCAGGTATTGGCGGGGAGAAGGGCAGAAAGAAGGGTATTGACGAGGAACCGGCCGGGAAACCGGCTGCCGGCAACACCTCGGATAGCGGGACGACGAACCAGCCGGCCGTAAAGCCTGTTTCAACAGATCAGCACAAGAAAAAAAGCTGGTTTTCAAAAAAATCACCGGAACTGGGGGCTGAAGGTAGCCAGGGTGAGCAAAAAATATTCGAAAGGATTGATGCCGCCCACCGCAACCGCACCGGTTTCGGCAGGATCCTGAAGCATCCCTTCCGGACGCTGACCGAGAAACCTATCAATATTCTCATAGTCACTGTCCCACTGGCCATTCTCATCCTTCTGGGAGGGCTCATATCACTTTTTCTGACGTATGGGCCAAGCGTCCTCTTCAAGACCACCCTGGTTGACGACCTTGTTGTTATTGCGGTTGTCATTATCTGCGGGCCCCTGGCCTTTCTTGACTTTCAGGAGTCCCACCGTATCTCGAGTATAGAAAAAGCACTGCCCAATTTTTTCAGGGACCTCGCAGGAATGAACGACAGCGGAATGACTCTGACAAATGCCGTGCATCTCATTTCCCAGAGCGAATACGGTGCACTCACCCCGCACATAAAAAAACTCGATGATGAGATATCATGGAACATCCCGTTCATCGATGCCATCTACCGGTTCGGGTACCGTCTGGGAAGCCCCCTTGCCGAAAGAAGCGTTGATCTTATTGCGAAAGCAAGCAAGGCAGGGGGCGATGTGGCCGAAGTACTCCGTGCTGCGGCGAACGATACCTACGAGTTCGTCATTCTTAAAACGGAACGAAAGAACAACATGTTTATTTATGTCATCATCGTCCTTGCCTCGTTCTTTGTTTTCCTTTTTGTCATTTTCATCCTGGTTTCATCATTCCTGACAACAATGGCCAATGTCGGGGCCTCTGCGGCTGCAACCGGGTCCTCGGGTGCCAAGTTCGGGGCAACCATAGACCTGTTCCTGTATACCCGCCTTTTCTCTCATGCGGCAATGATCCAGGGTTTTTTTTCAGGGCTCACTGCAGGTCAGATGGGTGAGGGAAGAGCAATCGCCGGGCTCAAATACGCCACCATGATGCTTCTCGTAGCATGGATCTCATTCCGTTTTTTTATATGATCTGGTTGCGGTCTGACTCGAGAAATCTCCACCATCTACGGGGCAGAAAATTTCCATCAGCATTCGGAGGTGACAACAGGTGAAACAGCCTTCCGGAGAGCACCCTCAAAGGGTCGGTGAAAAACCAGGAGAACCCTTGCAAAAGGAAAGCCCTGTTCCTGAACCCAGGAAATCCGTGAGCCCCGTTCTGACATGCGATGAGGAAATCCCCAGGTTAAGAAGGCGTGAACGATCCCTATCAGCCATATTCTCAAATCTGCCGGTACCGTTGAGCCTGCAGGGAGCTGATGGTCGTTTTATTCTCGTTAATCCTGCATTCTGTGGTCTCATCGGGAAGAAAGCTGAGGAAATCATCGGAAAAACCGCCTGGGATGTCCTGCCCGGTAAAGGCGCAGCTGAAGTGAAGAGGAGGTTTTTCCAAGCTTGCCAGACGGGTCAGAGCCCTGCATCTCGTGATAAATGGAAAGGAAGCATGCTGGACCTCGACATGTCTGCCTTGAAAAATTCATCAGGTACGGTAGTTGCTGTCATTTCATACAGTTCCCCGGGTTCATTTACATCAGCCGGACATCTCCTGGTTCAGGCCCTCCAGGACATCACAGACATGTCGGTCGTTCCAAAGGCACTGTATGACTCTTCGGGAATGCTTATTGCCTCCCATCCTGATTTTTGGAACAGTATGATAGGAAAGGGGGTCGGGGCCCCCCTTCGGACGCTCCCGGGTCCCTGGATGGATGCCCTTCGTTCGAGCGGGAAATTTAAAAAAAGCCTTTCTTTCCCGCCACCATCAGGGGAGAATGAGGATCTCACTGCACCAGATACAGGAACAGGGAAAAGGCGAAGTATAAACCTGGTGCCGGTCAGGTCCCCAGGTAGTGACGAAATACTGGCGATCATCGCGGAATGCCCTGCCGAAAACCTCCCGGTCCAAATGACGATAGCGGACCTGGTCCTGGCCCCTGCTCCGGATTTGGCCGGACGCGACCAGGAAAAGTACCTCGCAATGGATGATATTCCCCTTGATGCGTCCATTTACCGTTCCATCCTTGAGACCCACCCCGGTATTGTTCTCCTGTTGTCTGATGAGGGTCGGATTACCGATTACTCTGGAGGGGTCCTGACACCAGTCCTCATCGGGAGAGAGGAACTGAAAGGGGTGCAGGTGCTTGATCTGCTTGCCCCGGGATCGCGCAGTCTGTTTTCAGAGCTTCTCGAGCGTGTTTCACGCGGGTCACCCCGGGAGGAATGTGTCTGCACGTTCGGCGGACCGGGTGAGGAACGGGTGTTCAGGGTGGTCTGTACGTCAGCAGGCAGAGACGCCCTTGTATGCACATTAAGTGACCTCACCCATGAACGAGAGGTTGAATCAAAGGCTATCCGTTGTCACGACCTCGTATCGCTCGACCTAAGTGCCTGGATATCAGAAGCCCTTCGTGATACGGCCCGGGCGTACCCGCGGGTCACTCCGGACCTTTCAGGTCAAATCAGGCAGATTATCGGCCACATCCGTCGCTGCGTGGATGTGACCCGGGCATTTTCAGCATCGGAAAAAATTGCCTCGAGGCCTTCAGGCTTGCGTTCCATGCAGGTTGACAGGATAATCAGGTCAGAGGTGGCAAATTTCCCCGATCTTTCAATTCGTTATAAAGAATCTCGGGCTGCCGTTATTGGCGACGATTCACTTTCGGATGTCATCTGGTTTGTTCTCGCGAATGCCGCGCGCTATGCCGGCCCCAGTGCGAAAATCATCATCGAGGTGCTTGAAGCCAGGAACCTTGTTGAGATCCGGATTACCGATACCGGTCCGGGAATTCCCCGTGAACTGATGGAGGAGTTGTTGTCACCCCGTTCAATGTCCGAGGTCCACGGGCTTCCCCGGGGCCTGCCACTCTCCCGTGCCCTTGTTGAACGCATGGGCGGTATGATCCGGATCCGTGAAAGGGTATCTGGGGATGGCCCCCATGGTACCGTAATAAGCATCTTCCTGAAAGAAGGGCCAAGTCCTGTACGCTCCTTTCCCCTGTAGGGGGTCATTCTTTCATTTCTTTGTTAATCAGGGACCGGAATGCCAAAATGGCGTGCAATCCCAAAGAGCTCCTCCCTGATCCCGGCTTCTGCGAACATGACACACCCTCCGTACAGCACCGTCCCCGCGATAACATACAAGATGAGGATAAAAACTGATGAAACAGGAAATATTTGCATCAGGACGAAAATTAAAGCAGCCATTATGAACGATGCCCCTGTCATGACTCCGAAAGGCCTCCATTCCAGGGTCACCGGGATGACCTTCGTCAACCGCAGACTTCCAAGCACCCCGGAGACAATCCCTCCTGCAAGGACCGCTACTGCGGCACCCTGGATTCCCGAAGCGGGAATGCTAAGCCAGCAGATCCCTGCGGTGGCAAGAGCCCCGGCAGCCCCTGCATAGAAGGCATCCTTTGGCCGATCAACGGCAGACAGGGCGGTCAGAATGATAGATGGAAGCACTGATACGAGTTGGGCCACGAGGAGTACCGAAAGGGCTGGGACCGCGGGGAGGAATGCCTCGCCATAAAGAAAGTACACGATGCTCCCTCCCAGGACAAGGCCTCCGGCACAGGCGGGGAGGGCAAGGAGGAGTGAGTACGTAAAAGACCGGGCAAGCAGTCTTGTAATGGCCTCCTTCTCCCTCAGGGCAAAATACTGGCTTATCCTGGGAAACAGGACTGCCCTTACTGCTATGCAGGCAAAAAGGACCATGGAGGAAAACTGGAGGGCCGTCCTATAGAATCCCACACTTTCAACCGTGAGGAAATAACCTACAAGAGCCGTATCAAGCTGTCCGGACGCGATGCCGACGAGTCCCCCAAGAAAAGCCCAGGACGCGTACCCGGCGAGACCCTTGATGTGTTCCCGCCCGAACCATGACGGTCTTATGGGAAGGAACCTCATATTAACCGCGACACCGGCTGCGATTCCTGCAAAGAACCCCCCTATGAGGCCTGCGACCGAGTAGCCAAGCAGGACGGCGATCACCTGGACAAAGAGCCGGATGAGGGTGTTAGCCAGGTCGGCCGTCTGGGCGACACCCACTGAACCATACCCATACACCGCTGTTGAGACAATTCCGGAAGCCCCTCCGGCAACGACGGCGGCAAGAAGCGGTAAGAAAAGGCCCGATGCAGAGACATCGACAAAAAGGGGCTGCAGGAATATCAGGAACAGGAGAAAAATACCCAGGAGGGCCATCTTTAAGACCAGAAAAGCTCCAAACCATGACCCCTGGTCTTTCCCTTCACTGATCCGCTTGGCACATGCGCCTGATATCCCAACGTCCGACATGGTCGTAAGAAGGCCTGCCCATGTAATAAATAAAAAATACGCACCAAGCGGCCCAGGTCCAATGGTATGTGCAAATATGACCGTTGCTATGTACCCGGAAAGGGTCACGATCACCGATGAGCCAAAGGAGATGAGACTTTGACGGCGAACCGGAGAAAGTCCCATCAGCGCTGCCATGAACCTTGTCGGGCTTGTGATTGCGGCCATATTTATTTCCGGTTACAGGAGAGGATTAAAAAATGAATTTTTTCATGGTCATCGGAGGATGCCAAGGTCTGCAAGTCGTGCCGGGAGGTACTCCTTCGTGACGAAATCCAGGCCCCGCGCTGCAAAGGCCTGTTGTTCGGACTTAAGGTTCATCGTGAGCTGGAGGTTGATCTGATCACGCCAGTAGTCACCTGCGAACCGAGGGTCAGAAAGTTCCGATTTCAAGGCTGCGATGTCTTTTTCATTAAGATGGTCCGAGGGTAGGTTGTAGTCGCGAATGTCACTCGGCTGAACGCCGATGAACCTTGCCTGGGGGGTTGCAAGGAGCTCGGAAATATGGGCGCTTTTTATCGCGCCATACGCCACTGAGGCATAAATCCGGTATGACCAGGGATCGCCGTCGGTGAAGACGGTGATTGGAAGGCCGAATGATTCATGGATCCGGTTCAGGATCCTCCTGGTCGACCGCGCAGGCTGGCCTTTTAGGTGGACAAGGACTGCATTGTACTCCTCGTCGAATCCGTTTTCAATCAGGCGGGCGTACATACCACCGGTTTCAATGGCAACGACAAACCGCGCCCCTGATGAGACCAGGTCAACCTTTTCCACATTGGTAGGGATCTGGTACCCCGCCTCCCCGACATCATCCCTGCAGTTCATCGTGCGCAGACCCCTCCTCGTTGACTCACGCAGGGTGATATCCCCGAAGATTGTTGCCCCATCCTCTTCGGGACGGAGGTGAAACGCCTCCCTCTGGATGTCGGTCAGTATCTCAAGGTCTTCAATGAGGAAATTGCTCTCGTCCTGGGCTGAAAACTTGCCCTTCTTCCAGCCTTCCGAGATATAATACAGCTCTCTCAGGGTCGATGAGCGGTTTTCCTTGATCTGCTTCTTGATGAACCATATCACGTAGGCCATTTTCAGAAGGTGAAGTGCACTCTTCTCGGTCCCGGCAGCCCTCATGCTTTCTCGCTCACCATACTTCCAGACATCGTGCTCGTTGTCAAGGACGATGTTCTGTTTTGTCCGTGTCGGAAGGGTGATCGAAGGGACCTCGCCTGTACTTATCTGGTCATACCACCGCTTCGCAATGTCGTATAGCCGTTTCGACGCCCTTTGTTCAAGGTCGGTTTCAGACATCGAGGTCGATCACCACTTTTTTTCTTTCATCAATGCCCCTGACATCCAGTGATCCCCCGGCATTTCCTGAATATGTAGCAGAGAACCTCGAACCGGGCGTAATCGGGACCTGCCAGACCTTGGTATACTCCCCGGAAAACTCCTCGAGGAAATCCGGCTTTGGAATCGCATCCTCTCCACGGTCAGGTGAAGTAAGATAGATGGTTATGATGCCCTTGTCGTTTGAGTGATTATTCACCTCGAGTGTGACCTTTCCATTTCTTCCAGATTTCTTTACAATACATTTTTTCATGATACGACCCTCAATCGGGGAGGTGTCAGGGACGGGGAGTTCCACGATCTCCGCCACCTTTTCGGCAATATCAGGAATAACGGCGCAAACAGCCCTGGCACGGTCTTCAATAAGCCGGTTCCGGTCGCGCCTTGAAAGAAATGTTTTGAGATCTCTCCCGATTTCCTGGAGTGCAAGGACGATCTCACGCTCAATTTCTGGTATTGATGCGATTGCGTCCTTACTTTCGCTGGTGAACGGCACATTGGTCGATGCGACGTGGACGAGGATCAGGATGGGTCCTATGGGAAGTCCCTGCTGGGAGAGACCATAGGATTTCCAGCTCACTGACATTACACATGACGTAATGGCGCACGCACCTGGCTGATATATCAGCGGGACCCGGTTGGCGAACCTGACTACCTGTGCCGGTCCTTCGGGTTCCAGCCTGCCGCCATATGCAATAGCCGCTTCAACAAGGAAGGGATGGCCTGAAAAGACTCCTGCAGGGCGGGTACGGGCTGCAATAAAATCAAGCTGCATCTCTTTTTCAAGCCCTTTTCTAATCAGGTCCTCACCTATGGGAGAGAGACACTGGGATGCAGGTGGGGCAGGGACACTCGCCCTCTGCATCGCGCTGATAAGGCTTTTCAACTCGCCGGGGGAAAGGGCTGAAATGCGCGTATTAGTATCTATTTCAGCATTCTGACAAATTTCAAGTGCTGTTTTTTTCCCGACCCGTGAGAAGCTTTCGATGAGGAACGGTTCGCAGAACTCTTCTGATGCTGCTGCCATCCGGCGGAGCTGCCCGATCTCGATCCCATGAGGATGTGGCTTAATCGCTACCGGGCTCTTGATAGGGTCATCACTCACCCGTTCAAAGGTAAGACGCTCTTCCTCGATATCGACGAGGAGCCGTGCATGGGGGTTGACAACCGAGGTGTACCGGAGATAATCAATCAGCCTTTTTTTCGCAGCGAGCGTCCCCCGAAACTCTATTTCGACGCGTGTCCCATGGAGCCTGTCCCATGGTATCTCCTCCCGTCCGAGGATTTCTGGTTCATTGGACTCTGTTTTTATCTGTACCTGGAAACGGTAGGCCGGGAATGATGCCCCTATCCGCGATATGACGACGGAGGGATGGCCTACGGTGAGTTGTCCATACAGGACCGCGGCTGAGATGCCTATCCCCTGTTGTCCCCTGGTCTGTTTGATCTGGTGAAACCGAGACCCGTAGAGTAGTTTTCCAAAGACGAAGGGGACTTGTTCAGGCGTAATGCCTGGGCCGTTGTCCTCGACGGCGACCTTGAGTGTATCAGCCCCCGTCTTCCTGATGCTGATGTAAATATCGGGGAGTATTCCCGCTTCTTCACATGCATCAAGTGAGTTGTCAACAGCCTCCTTGATGGTGGTTATGACACCCCGTGTAGGTGAATCAAAGCCCAGGAGGTGTTTGTTTTTTTCGAAAAATTCAGCTACGCTGATACTTCTCTGTTTTTTTGCAAGTTCTTCAGCGAGTGCCACTGAATAACTCCCGGACCGCTTCATCGAGTGGCAGGGTCTGCTGCATCCCGCGGGAGAGGTCCTTGATGGTGATACTCCTCTTTTGAGCCTCTTCCTGTCCAATGATAACCGCAAATGCCGCTGTTTTTGAAGCGTGGGCCATCTGGGCTGAAAGACTCCTGCCGGTCACGTCCATCTCCGTAATAACACCGGCCCTACGCAGCAGACGTGCAACCTCAGTTGCAAAAAGTCGTCCTGCAGGAGTGGATGCAACGACCACCCTTCTGGCGGATGATGGTTCACGGTCTCCAAGTGCCACCATGACCCTGTCAAAACCGATAGCAAACCCGCACGAGGGGGTATCGTCTCCACCGAACAGGTGGGCGAGCCGGTACGAGCCTCCCCCCAGGATTTGGTTCTCTGCGCCCAGACCCTCAGCAAAAGCCTCGAAAACCACCCCTGTGTAGTAATCAAGCCCCCGTGATATTGCAGGATTCAGGGTGTAATCGATGCCGGCAGCGTCGAGGAGTGAGCAGAGTTCAATAAGACGTTCGTTTTCCGGGTGATCCCCGGTAACGGCAAAGATATCCTCAAGTGTGTGCGCCTCGGAGAGTGCGGTGAGCTGGTCTTCCATCAACCCATAATCGCCTTCAGAAAGGAACCGGCTAAGTCCTGCCATGTCCCGCTTGTCAAGGAGTGCTCTGACCTGTCTGCGGGACTCGTCAGGGAGAGGACTAAGGATATGGCGCATAAGGGCAAGATGGCCCACCTGGAGGTCAAATTGTATGCCCGTGGAGGACAGGAGGTCATGTGCAAGGAGGATAACCTCGGCATCGGCGGCGGCTGTGTCAGCCCCGATGAGTTCTGCGCCAAATTGCCAGAACTGTCTATATCTGCCTTTTTGTGGGCGTTCATACCTGAAACAGTCTCCGAAATAGAACCACCTGATAGGCTTCGGCCACACCCGTGCCTCGTTGACATAGAGGCGGAGGACTGCAGCCGTCATCTCAGGTCGTAAGGAGACCCAACGACCTCCCTTGTCCTGAAAAGCATACATCTCGCTGACGATGCCCTCTCCCGACCGCAGGGTGAAGAGTTCCAGTTCCTCGAACTCAGGGGTGCATACTTCCCTGTACCCGTATTGCCTGGCTTTCGTGCGCATATCTCCTTCTACAGCACGACGCGCTTCCATCTCGTCCGGGAGGAAGTCCCGGGTCCCACGTGGCCGCTGGATCACAGTTTTTTCTCCTTTCTATCGTCTTTCCGCAAGGGGGCCCGGCCCAGGGCACGGTCGGTCCAGTGTGCATTTCCCCAGTCGACTTTTCTTGGAGCCCTGCCCTGGAGATAGAGTGCAAGAAGGATTATCCCCAGGCCAAGGATCTCCAGGATCCCGTTTGCCGTGATAAATAATCCGATCAGTGCGACAATACCATACATCACACCCATCCGGGCTGCCGACAGGTACGCGGGGTCAGCAGTCCTCACCGCTATGCGGATATCCCTCCCCCAGAGGAAAAAGACCGCTAAACATCCGAATGCCGCCACAGCGATGAGATAACTCATTGATAGCAGTCGTACTTATTATCCCCGCATTCATATCTTACTTATTACCCATGTCCACGTTTCGCCCAGTCCGCGAGATCCTGTCGGCATTTGCCCGGGGTGACATTCCTGTTGAAGAGGCTGTCCGGGAGATAGAAGGGTTGAGAATTGAGGAGGTAGGTACCATTGCCAGGATTGATGCAGGGCGGAGGATCAGGTGTGGCATACCCGAGGTCGTCCTCGGCGAGGGAAAGGAAGTGGAGCACCTTGCTGAAATCGCCAGGGCATGTGTTAAAAGGACGGGAAGGGTTCTGATCACGAGGGTTTCCACGGAAGCAAAGGCATCGCTTGAAGGTATAGCAGCCAATGAAGGGTTTTCAGTTGCCTGGAACAAGGACGCCAGGGCGATGACACTGACCGGTACCGATATCAGGGGTCTCGAAACGGGCGGGATTGTTGGTATAATCACAGCAGGCACATCTGATATCAGGGTCGCCGAAGAGGCGAGGGTAGTGGCTGAAGAGATGGGCTGCCGGG
>CASGHA010000044.1 GCA_949319355.1 uncultured Methanospirillaceae archaeon
GGAAGACCGGGTGGTTGTCCTGGCTCTCGATGATCTCCCGCAGACGGTGCACCGAAGCCTCCTCTGATAGAATCTTCATGGACCTTACCTCCTAACCTGGGATAGTTGTCTGAAAGATAGTATACCGACTTAATACTATCCGAACTTCCTCCTGTTCGAAAAATATACACCAGAGGTTCAGGTGAGGCGGTGCCGGACCAGAAGATGATAAGACCCCCTTTCGATATCTCTATATGACGCGGGATGAGAATACCAGAGTGCTCCCGAAAGACAGGGGGATGAATTTCTTCATCCCCCCGGGATGGTACGTCCCAGCTCGCAACATCATGGTCCACGATGAGATATGAGCGTGAGGCCATGCAGGTGAGCGGGTATCCCAGCAGGAATCACATGGACAGGACGACAGGAACGTGGATGGGTATCATGAACATCGACCGCAGGTACTGGCTGGTTATCGCTGTGGTCGCCATACTCTGTTCCGGGGCCCTGCTCGCATCATTCGTAGCATCCCAGTCAGACCGGACGATGAGGGAGGAAGCCCTCGTCAAGGCAAAACTGGTCATAACGGGGTTCAACACGAGCTTTGTATCTGCGTTGAGCGGTTCGCACTCCGATCTTGATCTTGAAGAATACCAGGAACTCAAGGCCCACCTGTCAAACCTGCCTGTCGCCGACCCTTCCATCCGGTTTGCTTATTTCATGGGCGAGCGGCCTGACGGCCAGCTGTTTTTTTATGTCGATTCAGAACCCCCCGGGTCTAAAGACTATTCCCCTCCCGGGCAGGAGTACCAGGAAGCGTCCCCTGAACTCATCGACCTCTTCCGAAGAGAAATGGCTGCCACCCTCGGGCCGTCCCCGGACCGCTGGGGGACATGGGTAAGTCCCCTTGTCCCTGTCCACGACCCGGCTTCGGGAAAACTACAGGCAGTGTTCGGCCTGGACGTGGATGCCAGGTACTGGAACAACCGGATCATGGCTGATGTCCTTGTCGTGGTCGCCGGGGCAGGGGTCGCTTTACTCATCGTGCTTTTCTTTTACTTCATCCTGGACCGCAACGAACAGGAGCGAAAACGGCTCGAAGTCACCGCCTCGCTCCTTCGGGAGAGCGAGGAGAGGTACCGGAGTGTTGTCGAGGACCAGACGGAGTTCATCTTCAGGGCTCTGCCGGAGGGTAGCTTTACCTTTGTAAACGATGCCTTCTGTCGTTTTTTCTCTGTGGAACGGGGCCACCTGCCTAAACTGGGGGAGGTCTCGCATATCCCTGCAGAGGAGCGGGAGTCGGTTACGGTCGCCATACGGACACTCACCCCTATGAAACCTGTCACCCAGGTAACCCACAGGGCTATCACGCCTGATGGACAGGAGGCATGGCTCCAATGGGTCATCCGGGCAATTTTCAAAGGGAACGGGGAAATATTTGAAATCCAGGGCGTAGGCAGGGACATAACCTGGCAGAAACATATTGAGGACACCCTGGTCCTGACCAACCAGAAACTCAACCTCCTCTCGAGCGTGACCAGGCAGGACATCCTCAACCAGGTCTTCGCGTTAAAGGGGTTCCTGCAGCTGGCCCTCGATTACCAGGAAAATCCTGATAAAAGCAGGGGATTTATGAAAAACGCGATGACCGCCGTGAGTACTATCGAAAACCAGATCACTTTCACGAAGAATTACCAGGAACTGGGCTCGAAAAGACCATCGTGGCAGAGTATCGGGAAAGTCATAATAGAGGCGAGGGGTGGGCTTCCCATGGTGCAGTACGAGGTCGCATTCCACCGCCCCGGGCTTCAGGTGCTTGCAGACCCTCTCCTCGAGAAGGTCTTCTTCAACCTCTTTGACAATGCAATCCGTCACAACGGAGGTGACATGAGGAAGATAAGGGTATCATCTCAGGAAACCTCTGAAGGACTGGTCATCGTCTGTGAAGACGACGGAAAAGGAATATCAGAAGAGGTAAGGAAGACCCTTTTTTCCCGGGGTGGCAGCAACACGACCGGCTTCGGCCTCTTCCTGTCGAGGGAGATCCTGTCGGTCTCGAATATCCTCATCAGAGAAACGAGCCAGCAGGACAAGGGAGCCAGGTTCGAGATCGTTGTCCCGAGAGGGGGGTACCGGTTCATTGATGCAGACCAGGACACCTCCATGGGATGATGGAAACTACTGATTTCAGGAATACGATACGGGGTATGAACCGTGCGTTGAACAACCCTAACCCCCACCCCAGGACCGGGTGTATCCTGATTCAGCCGCCAGGGCAATTGTGAACATGCCTTTTTCGAAGTCTTTTACCCTGAATGCTGCCCGCTATACGTTGATGGTGTACTGATAGTCCCCGGAACGTGAGATGATTACCGGAAGTGGCAGCATTTTATTCTTGTCCTGTCATTCCCTTACTAGAGGATCTATCACCATGGCCGAATTCAAGCTTGAATCTTCAGAAAAACACGATGAAAAAAGAAAGGAACTCCTTGGAAAAGTACTTGATCTCAAGGAGCTCGTCCAGTACCAGGACGGGACGGTCGCGAGCCGGATGATCATCAACAGGAAGTCCGGGAGCATAACGCTGTTCTCCTTCGATGCCGACGAAGGCCTTTCAGAGCACACGGCACCCTTTGATGCCGTGGTCACTATCCTTGACGGGGAGTGCGAGGTATGGGTCGAGGGAGCGACGTACCAGATGAAACCGGGGGATACAATCATCTTTCCGGCAAATGTACCCCATGCCCTTTCAGCGGTGACCCGTTTCAAGATGTCCCTGACCATGATCAGGGAATGACAGTAAAAGGCTCAGGTGCGGGTCATCAGGTCAGGACGGTATTTTCGGATGAGGTCCAGTACCACCCTGAAATTCCCATCGGTGCAGTACAGGGGAAGCGGGTATACCAGCCAGCGTGGCCTGACAAGGATATAACGCTCGTCAGGGTGGACCTTTACGGAACGGACGTCCTCCCATCGGATACGGTTTTCCTCGGAGCCGTAGTTTATCAGCGACGCACCGAGGGCCTGGGGGCTCCGTGACAGGGCCCCGAGGACCAGAAGCCCGGTGTTCACTTTTTTCATGGCCGTGCCGCCAAAGAAACCGACCCCATCAGGGCTGACAACAAAGGTCGCGTCATACCCTCCCCCGGTTGCCATATGAAGGATGACAACAGAGACGACCATGAGGATTGCCATGATACCGCCTGCGATGAGGAGCAGCAGTCCAAGCCCGCTAAGGACGTCCATCAGGTCGTTTCCCGTGAGGAGAAAGGTGATGAGCAGGATGAGGAAGAGTACTCCAAGACTGACGGTAATGAGGAGGACCATGCCCCGCAGGATGACCATATCGATGAACCGTACCTTGTTTTCCCATACCAGCACCTGACCGCTCTCGATCATCTCCTGTGAGACCCCGGTACTCGTGTCCCGGTCCCTTCCGGTATGTTGCCGGGCTACCGGGAGCTTAGCCCCGCAGTTCCCACAGAACCGTGCGGTATAAGGATTTTCACGAGTACAGGCAGGGCAACGACTCATCGCGGTTCACCGGACCCGGAATACCATAGTATATCATGAGGGAGCCAAGAACGCTTCGGGACCCCTGTCCGTATCTGTGTCACGGGAATGATCGGGACCGGTGCAGAAAATGTCCTCCCCATACTACCCTGCACGTGAAAAAAGGGTGCACTCACCCAGGACTGGCACTCTAGTCCCTTTCAGCGGTCCATCAACCAAACAGCGACCTGCCTGAAGCAGTCAAAAGGTACCCGAGTACGAGTGAGGCTATCGCTGCACCTATCACGAAAATAACGATATGGGTGGGGTTATGGGGGACCGGGGTTTTTTGACCGCTGTTCATCCGGCCTGCCGTTTCAAATGCGTTGAATACACCATATGCCCAGAGGATGAAACCCGGGAATCCGACAAGATAGAGGCCCGATACCGTACCCACCAGGATGACGACCCCGAGGACGGTGCTGCCGTTATATATCTGACCGAGGCCCGGGCAGAGCAGGGAGGCAATAGCAGCCAGGGCTGCGTTTTTGGGCGGAGCCGGGGCAAGTCCCCCTTGATCCGGGTGCCCGACAGCCGTTTTCACGGTACCAGAACTTTTGGATTCTTCCCTGGCGGATGACGGTGCCTGATCGGTAAGGGCAGCCCCGCAGTCTTCACAGAACCGTGCCCCGGTCTTGACCTCCGCGCCACAGGACTCACAGAACGGCATGACCTGACCCAATCACATTTGCAAGGAAAGACAAAAAACCTCCCGGATGGGGGTGCCGGCAGTGATCCGTACCCGGGGGCCGCTACCCTGACCCGGGAGCGCCCAGGCACCGCCCTGCAATGTCCTGCACCTGTTCCCTGACACCGGGCATGGTCCTTACGTCGTGGTGGTCGTCCGTCCCGTCGGCGAGGACCCGCCCTGAAGGAACAAAGCCCAGGTTCAGGAAGAATGCCTCGACAACATGCGTGACACAGGTAAAGTTTTTCTGACCCCTGCGTCCTGCAACCGACAGGAGGACCCCTTTCCCCTGCGGTCCTTCCACACCCCCTATGGTCCGCCTTGCATGGTAGGCGAGACAGCGGTCGATCAGTACTTTAAGCCCGCCGGGGACGGTATTCGTATAGACCGGGGAACACACAACCAGGAGTGAACACCGGGAGAGAGCGTTAATCACCTCTCCCATATCATCAGAAAACGTGCAGAAACCCGTATTGTAACACTGGTAGCAGCCGATGCACGGGTGGACTGCAAGTTCGTCCGGAAAGATGATGGTGACCGGCAGCTCCCGTGCCCGTACCACTTCAGCGACCCATCCTGCCATGATCCCGCAGTTCCCGTCCGCCCTGGGACTTCCCTGGACGATGACCACGGCCGGCCTGGAAACGGTCCCCGCCTCCATCGGGAATGAGGGAGCCGATGTTCGAAAACCGTCTGCGTCCTCGCGGATGAGGCCTTTCCACTCGTTGGCGACCCGGGAGGCAACATCCAGGGCTTCAAGCGGGACAAGAGGCGCATACTCATAGGTATTTGTCTTGAAGACGGTCACCGGCGTGGCACCTGCCAGTGCCGAAACGGTGTACCTCACCATGCCCGGATAGACCCCTGAAAAATCCTCCTCTTCAATCCGGATGACGAATAATCCCTCAGGGGTGGGGACCTCATCCGTTCTGATGACTTTCTTCGGGATGTCCATGCACGCTCCCTCCTCCGCGATCCCTGCAGGCTGATGAATGCCTTATACCAGACCCTGCTTGATCCGTTGATCCCAGGGACCCTCGCTCCGGATATTGTGAGAGAGATCAGGAGGTAGGACACATAATGGTATTTGGAATATCGGCATCGCACAGGGTGAGTCCT
>CASGHA010000045.1 GCA_949319355.1 uncultured Methanospirillaceae archaeon
GAGGTCACGCGGGAGATGGGGAGCATGATCGGAGTTATCGTCCCGGTGACCAGAGGGGGCCTCTGGTTCACCAACAGGGTACGCCGGTGCCTGGCATGGTGCGCAGGGCGGGGCAGGAAGGGGCACTGACCGTTCGAGGCCATACCCTGATACTCCGGAGGGTGCTCTTTTCCCTGTACCGTCAGAGGATCTCTTTTGCAAAGACGAAGATCAGGTAATACAGGGCGATCACCAGCATGGCGACTCCGGCACACCGGTTAATGAGAAGGTGGTTCGTGGTGAGGAACCTGATGACCCTGCGGTTCCGCTCCATGGATAGAAACGAGAGGACCAGGAGCGGGGTTGCCATGCCAATACCGAAAAGGATGAAATTAACGAAATTCGAGCTGAAATCAAGGGTTGTTGCCGAAAGGGCGAAGAGCATGACGATCGAGCCCGGGTTGCAGGGCAGGGCGACAAGACCGAAGAAAGCCCCGAACAGGAACGCAGTGATATAGGGGTTGTGCCCTTTCGGTGTTGTGACGGCCGGAAAGATCCTCCCGATGTCAAGTCCCAGGATCATGGCGATGCTGATTACCGCGAGGAGGAGGTACACAATGGGACCGAGGACGGAGATGACTGAACCGGTCGACATCTGGAGAATATAGACAAAGACGAAGCCGATCAGGAACATCCCGCCCATGACCCCCGCCGTTACCGCGAGCCCGAATGGGATTGTCGAGAACCGGGTCCTCTTGCCCTCCTGTCCAGCAAGAAATGCAAGGAAGCCGGGGTAAAGCGGCAGGGCGCATACCGAACCAAGGGGGGTGTAAAGTCCTGCCAGGAAGGACAGGAACCAGGTCTCGAGGATACCTCCGGTCATGGGGATGTCAGCAGAGGTTGTCGAGGATTCCTTTTAAGGTGGACTCATACCGGGCGCCGTCACCGATATAGGACGCCTTCTTATTGCAGATGACAATCGTGACCGGCAGCTTGATGACCGCCCTGTTCCCGAACACCTCTATGAGGTCGTTGGACATCTCGGCGGGTGCGGCGACGAACAGACCGGTAAAGCCGTTCTTGTCAACATGCTTCCTTATTGCGTCTGCGTCCTCCCTCGGGTCGATATCGATCGCAAGCACGGTGTAGGCACCGGGGTTGTGTTCCTGCATCTTTGTAGACTCATCGAGCTGGATGGTGCATGTCGGACACCAGACGGCAAAGGTATGAATGATGACCGGTCGGCCTTCCCTGACGAGGTCCTGAATGGTAAACTGCCGGCCTGTCATGACATCGGTCACCGGGATGGTGGTCCAGTCGTTCAATGCCGGACCCGTAGTGTTTACATCAGGTCCTGGTGATACGGCCTGGGGCCCGGTGCTGTTTCCCGCCTGAGTCGTGATGCAGCCTGCGAGCAGGGCCATGGTGAGTGCCAGGCCGAGTACGATGATCCCTGGAAACCGGGTACTTGCCATCACTCAAAATTTCATTTCCCGTCAGAAAGCCTTATCGGATGGAGTATTCTTAAGGAGTGGATGCTCCTGAAGTCTGCCGGTACGAAAATCCCTCCGCCAGGTGGCTGGCAGCTGTTCTCCCGGCCTGTCCGGACCTGTTGACCTGAAAGGTAAAAGGTATCCCCATTCCCGGGGTATCCTCCCTGCCAATGGAAAAGCTTAGGCTTCCTGGTACCAGACGTATCTGTATGGCGGCCGCCCCGGCAGAACCCCGGCCAGGCCGTTTGGTTTGACAACGATGCCCGCTATTCCCACCCGCTGTGATTCGGTCCGTCATGTAGGTTGTGCTGTTTCAGGTGCCCTTTCGGTTACGACCGCGGTCGAGGGGGCGTTTTCGCTCGTTCACGGCCCTGACGGATGCAGCCACCAGTTCATCTCGCTCCTCCACTCACTCCAGATGGACCAGGGACGCCCCGGGATCCCACGCGTCGGGTCGTCGCGGCTTTCCGAGCGGGAGATCATATTCGGAGGCATTCCTGCACTTTCACGGGCACTTGAATCAGTTTTCCGTCACCATCCGTCCGTGATATTCATCATCAGCAGCTGTATTGCAGAGACCATTGGTGACGATATAAGTGAGGTAGTGGGGGACGATTCCCGGGTGCCGGTCATCCCCATTCCCATAGGGGGGTTCATCGGGGGAGGTTTCGCATCGGGGGTGAACGAAGCACTTATACGACTTGCGGCCCGTGCGCCCGCCCCCCCCCGGGAAAAGTCAGGAGTTGCGGTCATAGGGGAAAAAAACCTTGAATTCGATGCTGATGCCCAGTACCTGGAAGTTAAACGGCTGATGTCACTCCTCGGGCAGTCCGTAACCGTCCGTTTCGTCAGGTCCATGCCCTATGAAAGCCTCGTGGACCTTGCCTCCGCACGGCTTGCGGTACTCAGGGACTCCTCGGTCCAGCACGCCGGAAAATACCTGTCAGACACTTTCAAGCTCCCTTCCCTGCCGGCATTTCCCACAGGGCTTTCAGGTACGAGGGACTTTCTTGAAAAGGCAGGAAACCTCCTTGGTTGTGATGGAAAGGCGGCTGCAGAAAAAGAGCATGAGCTCCAGGAGGAGGTGCTCGGATCATTCAGGTCTCTTAAGGGGAAAAAAGGGAGATTTGGTCCAATACCATATGAGTCACTGCTATTTGCGAAAGAGCTCGCCAATTGTTCAGGTATCCGTATAGGCGGGGACGGACCTGTCCTCTCCGTCCCGGATCCTGTCCCTGCAGGGACCGCGGGAGTCAGACGTGTCCTTTCCCATTGGAGGCGCATTCTGTGACACCAACCTGCCCGGGACCTGTATGGCCCTGCGCCATGACCGGTGCCGTTGCTTTCCTCTCTGGTCTGAAAGGCCTGGCTATTGTAATTCACGGTTCGAGCGGGTGTTTTTATTACCCTGCATCCCTCGTTGGAGGTGACCTTCACGGGACACTGCTCCTTAGCGAGGAAGTAGTCTTTGGCGGTACTGACCGTTTGTGCGAGGTCGTCGCCCCCCTGTCAGCTACTCACCGAGCGGTAGCGGTCGTCCAGACCTGTGCGCCCGCGGTATCAGGCGAAGACCCGGCCATGCTCCAGGGTGATGATATCATCATTATTGACTCTCCTGGGTTCACCGGAGGTTTCGATGCCGGCTTTCGTAAGGCACAGGAAACTCTTCGACCCCTGTTCGACCGGGTCTGTCCCGGGGTGACCATCGATGGTCTCAACCCTGCAGACCCGTTTTACCGCGGAAACTTCCTGGAAGCCAGGAGGATCCTTGAAAGTGCTGATATTCCTTTTTGCAGTGCGATAAGTTCCGGCCGGTTTGAGGCATCCATGCCCGCCGGGGAATGGAGCGTTACGGTCAATCCTGACCTTGTATCAGGGATCGGTCAACCATGTGGCTCTTTCCTTGGATTCCCGGCAATAAGGGAAACCATGCGGATATTGTGCGAACACTACTCCCCGGCAGACCCGGCTCCAATCCTCGATGAAGTGGAGACAGCCACCGGACGTATTGCGGCTGCCTGTGACAAGTACCTCCGCCGGTATGACCCACCGGTCGCGGCTGTTTTTGGCACGGCCGGCTATGCGGCTTTTACGTCCACGATGCTGTCCACCTTCCTCGATGCGGATATTGCCTTCATCGGCCTCCGCGAAGACCCGGTCAGCCCGTTCCCGGGTCATGCCAGGACGCTCACCGATCTTGAGGAGATATCACACGTACTTGGGGAGACATCTCCAGACCTGGTGCTTGGGTCATCATATGAACGGGCGGCTGCACCAGGGTCGGCATTCGTCGGGCTGACTTTTCCTCAGAGGGGACGGGTTATGATCGGGTCCCGTGCGCTGGCCGGGACGGAGGGTGCACTCAGGTTCATGGACGAGGTACTGAATGCCTGCATGGACCGTTGCAGAAAAAATACCGGCTTTCCCTGATTGATACCATTTTCTCTACACTTTCACACCACACTTATCGATGGCTTATATAGGGCACCCTGAAATGTCTGTATAGAACAGGAAAAGGGGTGACACAATGAGAAAAGCGGGATTCATCCAGCACGCACGGACCTATACCATCGATGACGACGGCAGACCCAATGCCACTATCGAACTCTCCATCCGGGGCTACCGTTATGGAATACGGGTCGATGATATCCGTGCCGCCCTGGATATCGGTCTCACAGCCAGGGTTGAAAGGATCCGCCAGAACTGGCAGCCTTACTTTGCAGGAGTTGCCGGGACCGCCCAGCGTTCAAGGTCGGGCAGGGCGCTCAACATCGAGATGTCCGGAGGCGCCCGGTTTACCGTTTCCCTTGATGCGGTACGAGCGGTCCTTGCGCGGAGCGAGGTATTTGCTGCAGTCGCCGAGATCCCGGGCTTCTCATCGTCACTCCACCCGGTTGCAGCCGGCCAGAGGAACCTCCAGCAGAACCTGTTCGCCTTTTCTTGATGAGGGCCGGCCCCCACTTACACCCTTTCAGGCTTGTGGCTCCTTCGGTTTCTGGGGATTTTTACGGAAATATCTCCTGTAGACCAGGTATCCGATCCCTCCGATGATGATGAACGGGAGGAAGATGAACAGTCCGATGATGATCGCCCCTATTACGGCAAGGAACGCCCCAATCCCGTCGTTGATAATCTCTGGTAATGACCAGGGGGATGTAGACCCTACGGGTTCGGGTTCACGGACCTGAACCGAGATGGTCGCATAGTCGACCCTGTTTGAGAGGTATTTCAGGCGCCCGTCGATGCGGTTGATCTCCCCCTGGACCCGGCTTATCTGTTCCTGGGTCTTGAGGATGTCCTCGACTTTGTCGGCCTTCTGCATGATGCGTTCATAGCTTGCACGCTCCTCGGTGAGGGCCCCCCTCCTGGCATTCAGATCGACGTATTCCTCGGTCACGTCCTCGACCTGGACATTCTGGGAGATTACTTTTCCAAGCGCTCCGATCGCTGCCAGGGTGGGTTCCAGGTTTGCAGGTGTAACCCGGAGCGTGGCGGAACCGGTATACCTCCCTGAACTCCCCCGGTTCATGCTCAGGTCACCGACATATCCTCCCTGGGTCGAGGCGATCTGCCGGAGCTGGTCGAGGGTAGCACGGGTATCGGAAACTTCGAGGCTTATTGATGCTCGCTTGATGAGTTTCTGTTCATCGGGAAGAGTGCTGTCACCGGTTCCCTGGGTGAGCGGGATCGTCGGTACCGGGGCTCCTGCATATCCAGGTGCGAAGGCAACATCGGATTTTCCGGTAGATTCCGCCAGGCGTTGCGAACCACTCTCCGTCTGGGTGGGGCTGGAGAGGCAGCCTGCAGCGAGGATCATAACCGTGATGACTACTCCCGCGAGTATCATGCGGTAGCGGTTGTTCATAGCTCGGATCAGGGACTATGATGAGAAAAGGGTATGGTTGACTTCGAAATCAGCCGAAGTAATACCATCAGGACTGTTTCAGGAGACCGGCAACCGCATCCCCGACTGCGGAAGTGGAGAGATCGCCACCCATGTCGCGTGTCACTTTTCCGGAAGTGATCGCTCTGCCTATCGCGCCGATTACAGCCTCCGAAGCCTCGTGTTCACCCAGGGTGTCAAGGAGCAGGGAGCCTGCCCAGATCGTTGCAAGGGGGTTTGCAACATTTTGTCCCTTGTACTTCGGTGCGGAACCGTGAATCGGCTCGAACATCGACACTCCGGACGGGTTGATATTCCCGCCGGGAGCGAGGCCGAGACCTCCCTGGATCATCGCCCCGAGGTCGGTGATGATGTCACCGAACATGTTCGGCGTTACGACTACGTCGAACCACTCCGGGTTCTTGACAAACCACATCGTAATGGCATCAACGAACGTATACTCGTTTGAAACGCCCGGGTGGGTTTCCGCGACACCCCTGAAGACATCGCGCCAGAGACCATAGACATCGGAGAGGACGTTTGCCTTGTCGACCGATGTCACCTTTTTTCTCCTCTGTTCTGCAATGGAGAAGGCGTATTCGATGACCCGGCGGGACCCTTCCCTGGTGATGACACCGATCTGGTAGGCAAGCTCCTCGGCGTCGGTCTCGACGTCTAACGAGAACTTAACCTCGTACAGTTCGCGGACGACATCGAGCGTCTTTTTCTCGTGCTTCATGAACCGGGAACCGATACCGACGTAGAAGTCCTCGGTGTTTTCCCTGACGACCACGAAATCGATGTCTTCCGGTCCCTTTCCGGCAAGCGGTGTCGGGACACCCGGGAGCAGCCTGATGGGACGCAGGTTGACATACTGGTCAAAGTGGAACCTTAAGGCAAGGAGGATGCCCTTTTCCAGGATCCCGGGTTGTACACGTTCATCTCCGATGGCACCGAAGTAGATCGCCCTGCATTCCGAGAGGGTGGCGAGGTCGTCTGCGGTCAGGAGCTCCCCTGTCCCGAGGTACCGGTCGGCACCGATGGACAGCTCGACCCAGTCGATATCGAACCCGAACTTTTCGGCCGCCGTGTCGATTACTTTCCGCCCTTCATTGATGATTTCAGGACCTATCCCGTCCCCGCCTATCGCCGCGACGCGGTACATACCTCCACCTCCGTCAGGTCCCTGGCGTACGGGACGAGTCCCCCGGCATCTGCTATGGTCTGGAAAAATTCAGGGACGGGTTCAATGGAGAGACGGTCCCCGTCTGCCGTGAGGTATCCGTCCGCTATGAACAGCTCCACGACCGCCCCGTCACGGATACTTCCCGCTTCGTGGCAGATGAGGGGGATGAGGCCGACGTTGATCGCGTTCCGGTAAAATATCCGTGCGAACGACGAGGCTATGACATACCTGACCCCGGCACCCTTCAGGGCGAGGGGTGCGTGCTCGCGCGAGGAGCCGCATCCGAAATTGGAACCCCCGACGACCACGTCTCCTTTGCAGACCGAGGGTGCGAAATCATCCCTTGTTCCTTCAAATGCGTGTTTTGCAAGGTCTTTTTCGTCATTCAGGATAAGGAACCTTCCCGGTATGATGGCATCGGTATCGATGTCGTCGCCGAACTTCCATGCCCGTGATGTCATGCCGCCTCCCTTGGATCAGTTATTTGTCCGGTGATGGCACTCGCGGCCGCGGTTGCCGGTGAACAGAGGTATACCTCCGCCTCGGTACTCCCCTGACGGCCCTTGAAGTTCCGGTTCGAGGTCGAGAGTGAGGCCTCGCCAGGGGCCAGGAGGCCGAACGCACCGCCCATGCACGGGCCACAGCATGGGGCCTCCACGAGGGCCCCTGCGAGGACGAACTGCTCGATGAGCCCTGAACGCAGTGTTTTTAAGTATTCTCCCCGGGATGCAGGGATGATGATAACCCTGACACGGTCGCTGAACCGGCGGTTCCCGAGGACTTCGGCAGCCTCAACGAAGTCTTCATAACGCCCGTTCGTGCAGGAACCGATGAAGACCTGGTCGATTGGAGTGCCAGCGACCTTCTCGACCCCGACGACCTTGTCAACATTGTGCGGGACCGCGACCTTGGGACCGATCTTCGAGGCGTTGTAACTCAAATCGGCGGAGTATTGTGCACCGGCATCAGGACTGAGGTCGAAAGGCTCAAGAGACGTTCCCATGTCCCTGAAGTACTTCCTTGTGGTATCATCAGGCGGGACGATCCCTGCTTTTCCTCCCATCTCGATGGCCATGTTGCAGAGGGTCATCCTGCCGGCCATGGACATGGTGGATACGGGCTCTCCAGCAAACTCGACGGCCTTGTAGGTCGCCCCGTCCGCCCCGACATCACCGATGATCGTG
>CASGHA010000046.1 GCA_949319355.1 uncultured Methanospirillaceae archaeon
AATCTGCTCATATCACACCTCCCCGTGTACAGGGATATAATGAGTATTTATCCATATCACAAATAAATATTGGCATTTTTTGCGTAAGAGGACGGATGGGATAAATGAAGCCGGAAAAGAGAAAATGCGGATAACAAGCTATTTAAATTTGTTCCTGATCCTGTTTTTTTCATACACTCTTATGGCTGAATTAACATGAACGCCCACGAGAAAAGAACCGGGATGCTCCATACCTTTACGAGTTTAAACAAAAAGACGGATAAGAGTGCGAGTTCTCGCGATTTGACCTCGCATTGAATTCGCGCCAACTAATGAAGGCGGATTTTTTCTGGTTGAAACCATGCCAGAGAGACCTTGTTGAAAAAGGTTATAAAATTCAGGTTTTACCAGCTGTTCGTGTAGATAACAGCGGGCACGTTTCCAAGGTCGATAAAACCATAGGAGTATGTCTTTGACATCCTGAATGTCCCGTTCAATGATGCCTTGTCGAGATAACTGTCTTTGAACCACCCGTAGTCATTCATGAGGTCGAATGTGATCCTGCTGTTCCCGGTAACGCCGGTACTGCCTGACGGGAGCTTGACCCCGCCAATCTGGAGAGGTTCGCTGACGGCAGCCGGGTACAATGCGGAACCTTTCTTGACGAGCGACTTGAAATTCCCTGACCCAAAGTCCTTTGCCGCAAAGACGGGAGTGGCTATCAGTAATAGTGCCAAAATTGCAACAACAAATACAATCCCTGCATGGTCGAGAGAGAGGTGTACCGGTGATTTCATTGAATAACGTATAGTGTAGTCCACACCGGTGATAAGGTTTCTTCCTTAGTAACTCCCCTGTTCCTGCTTACCCAGGTATTCCGTCATGACGAATGGTTTCATACCTTTCAGGAACTATTTATTGAATCGGGATTAAAAGTACAGGCCATGCGATACGGGATAGCAATCCCCTTTCTCCTGATACTCCTTTTCATGGTGATTTCAGGTTGTACAACCCAGCAGGCGCCGGTCCTGCCTGCCCCGCCATCTCAGGGAAACCAGGGCGATCCGTCCATATATCTTACGGCACTCGCCCTTGAGAACTCGGGCAATGCTACTGCCGCACTTGCCGCCTACAACGAATCCGTCCTCCAGTTTCCGGGAAATGCAACGATAATTGCCAAAAGAGGCAACCTTATCGCCCGCATGGGTGATTTCAACAGCGCCCTTGAAGCATACAATACAAGTCTGAAAATCGATCCGTCGCTTGCCATTGTCTGGGGTTACAAGGGGGATATCTACTTCAACCAGGGGAAGTACGAGGCTGCGGTAGATGCCTATGACCAGGCATTGAAAATAGACCCGAATCTCCCAGTCGCATGGGGGTACAAGGGGATCACATACCAGAAGATGAACCAGTCCGAGAAGGCGCTTGATGCCTATACAAAAGCGCTTGAGATAGATCCGGGGAATGCTGCCCTCTGGGGGTACAAAGGGGCACTCCTCAAGGACATGCAACGATACAACGAGTCGGTCTCCGCATACGAAAAGATGATCGCCCTCAATATGACCGATTCCCAGACCCTGGCGGATATGGCCCTCATGCTGAGTTCGATGGGGAAATTCAATGAAACCCTGCCGGTGTACCAGAAATATCTTGAGATGAGGCCGAATGACTCCTATGCCTATGGTTATATGGCATATTCCTATAACAGCCTTGGAAGGTATGATGAGGGGATCGCTGCCGCAGACAAGGCACTTTCCATAGATCCCAGGAACCTTGTCGCCTTGAACAACAAAGGATACGCATATTCTGCAACGGGCAACTTCAGCGCAGCTTTGAATGTTTATGACGAGGCGGTCAAACAGGAACCCAAGGGGCCTGCGACCTGGACGAACAGGGGGTTTGCCCTGTCAGGTCTCGGAAAGCTGAACGAAGCCGATGCATCGTTTTCAAAGGCCATTGAGCTTGACCCGGACAATGCCATGCTCTATTCATACCGGAGCAGCGTGCTGATGCGTCTAGGGAAGAACCAGGAGGCAGAAAAGATGGCAGAAAAAGCGCTTGAACTTGATCCGGGGAATATTCTTGCCTATCAGAACCTCGGGAAGAGTTACTACTACCAGGCCCAGTATGACAAGGCGCTTTCCGTCTTTAATACATCATTGTCAATTGATCCATCGAACCGGAACACCTGGGTAAACATGCTTGATACCCTGGAGAAACTCGGGCGCAAGGATGATGGAGCAAAGTTCTTCGACAAACTACTCGAAAAGGACCCGACAAACGTGACCGCTCTCATGAACAAGGCTATTGCACTTGACCGTCTCGGCAGGTACGACGAATCAAACAGGTTGTATGAAAAGGTCCTTGCCATCAGTCCGAACACTACTGATGCCGCACAACAAAGAGGGTACGCCCTCATGAACGGGGGCAACTACCTTGATGCCATATCTGCCTTCGACCAGGTCCTCCTGGTAGACCCCAAGAATACTCTGGCGATGGTCTACAAGGGTATCGCTCTGTTCAGGGTTGACCGGGTCGACGATGCCATTGACCACTACAACCGCGCCCTCTCCATAGAACCAGATAATGTCCTCGCACTGAACAACCTTGGTCATGCCTATTTCAGGCAGGGCAGGCTTGACGAGGCATACCAGGCATATGAAAAAGTGCTCTCCATGGACTCGGGCAACTGGGAAGCAAATTACGGAAAAGACAGGGTAATGCAGGTTTTCTATCCGAACAGGTAGGACAGGGGCTCATCCCGTCCAGTGATGTTCGTACCCCTTTTTTTCCAGTTCTTTTCCATCCGCGAGGACCACTTCCTCATCAATCACAGTACCTATGACCGTCATTCCCGCCAACAGGTCCTTTTCACGGTCAGGGGGAAGGGTTGCGACGAGCTCGTAATCTCCTCCGCCATGCAGGGTAAAAAGAGGGTATTCTTCTCCTGAAACGCCTTTGAGACCAGGCATGGCTGAAGAGTCTATCCTGAAACCATGCCCGCCGGCAGCAAGGAGGTCATAGAGTGACAGGGCAAGACCATCACTCATGTCCATCATCGAGGTCGCACCAATGGTGCCGAGGTAGACGCCTTCCCTTATTCTCGGGGACGGTTCGAGAAGGTACCGCTCGTATTCACGGTACCCGGCAAGGCCGGCAGCAGCCCTTCCCGGGACGCCGGTGACTACGACAAGGTCTCCGGGCTGTGCTCCGCGACGGCGAACCAGACGTTCTGGAGGAACAGTTCCCACTGCACTCGAGACGACGGTACATTCACTATGAGCGTCCAGATCTCCTCCTACGAGTTCGCACCCGTTCTCCCGGCAGCAATAGGAAGCCCCTGTGATGATCCCCCCGAGCAGGTCGGGGTCATCGAGACCGACAGAGCGGAGAAGGAAAAGCGGCTCCGCGGCCATTGCTGCGATGTCTGAAAGAGAAACCGCAGCAGAATGCCATCCCATCTGCCACGAGGTCATCTGCACGGGGAAATCAGTGCTCCTGTGGAGCATGTCAGTCGTTGCTACAAGATATTCTCCTTTCCAGGGAATAACGGCACAGTCGTCCCTGATTCGGTCTTCACCGATTATTCGACCCACGGTCAGGAGGAGGGCCCGCTCATCCAGTTTTACGCACCTCCTTTCCCCGTTCCGCACGGTACTCCTTCCAGAGGTCTTCCACGAGACGGACACGTTCCTCCTTCTCAGACCGCCTTTTCTCCTTCTCCCATTCCCTGACCGCCGTAGCATACTTAACGGGATTCGCCAGTCCGTACCTGCCACGGATCGATGCGCCTATCCCTGACAGGGGGAGGAGAGGAATATTTTCTTCCAGAAATATGTCTTTCAGCCTTCGGTCGACAACCTTGAATGCATCGTCCGGAAGGGCTACTGCACGCGGCCGGATTTCTGCAAGGTCCCTGATACTGCTTGCTCCCCAGCCATCCGCCCTTCCGACTAGGAGGATATCCCCTTCATGAAGGCCAAGCTCTCTTATGATACCACGAAGGGATTCCTTCGTGAGAGCGGGTATGACCTTGACAGGTATCCCCTCACCCGATACCTGTACCTCATCCAACTCCTTCATTTTCCGGAGCCTGTTCGCAAGATTACGGTTCTTCCGTGCCTCCTGCCTGAGCCTTTTTTTCAGTCCGGCGATGATCGCGTCGCGTGTGGCTATCTCTGAGTCCTTTCTAAGTTTTTCATCCCTTGCCGTGTGCAATCTCCTGAGGCGTTGCTGGAGCCTGGTGATCTCATAGTCCTTATTTCCGAGTTCTGTCTGAAGGTCCTGGATATACAGACGCAAACGTTTTATGGACCCGTCCAGGAGACGAATCCGGTCATCCGACCTGGTACTCTGGACCGGTTCCTGGAGGATGGCTGCTGGTTCATCGGTCTTTTTCCTTGTTTCCGTAATAATCTGCTCAAGAGACTGCCCCTTGATGATCCCTGCCCTGATATCCTCGAGGTTGTGACCAGGAGGCACCCTTCTTATTATTGTCTGGAACTTCTGCCGGTATTGACGGTATGCCTCAAGAGCGGCGGCCAGTGCGTCGCGCTCGTGATCATTCCCGTATCCATAGGGCCCGGCCATTTCCACCTTGGACTCGACACTCAGGTCCTGTTTCGGCGAAAATGCAACCGCTTTAAACGAGCGCCTGACTTTCTCCACCGAAAAGGGCATATATTGTACGTCAGAAGCGATTACCAGAGGCTTGCCTGTTTTACACAGGACCTCGACCGTATCGGACATGGACATCTGGCGGGAGCTTGACAGATGGACAAGGTTTCCTTCAAGGTCCAGGGCTGCGATTGCGGTTGTCGTCCCAGGATCAAGACCCACAATAAGATTTTTCAGCTTGCCAGCCAATGGCCTGAACCGGATCCGGTCCAGTTTTCTTCCGGTAATCCTGACCTGGACATCGGCTCCATGATAGGTACCAAAAGGGACCTGGTCACGCGGGACCTGGACCCTGAAAGCTACACGGCTGCATCCACCAAAAGCTCTTGTTTCCTTCTTTTCATACCTGATTCCAGCATTTACCAGGGCCATTTCAATTTCCCGCGACCGCAGGAGTACGGCACCATGGATTTTTCTTATGTACCGGTTCTGGCTCCAGCCACCTTTTCCAGGAGACCGGTTCCTGCTGACGACGACATCACTGCTGTTTTCAAAGGCAATGACCTCTGATCCGGCCCCGAGCGATGCGACAAGCGCGGCCGTCCTGGCCTCGGCATGAGGGTCGAACCGGTTAAAACTCAGGTTATACCGGGCTGCAACCTTTCCAAGGGATTCCTTTCGTTCTCCACCCGTCACCTGGACAAGCCGGGTGGCCGGAGGGAGCAGGGAAAGGAAGTGAAAAAGCTCATGGGTATCGGCAGAAACCTCCTGCAGGCTGTCCACGGCAAGGATGTCAGGGTGTTCAGCCTCGATTCTCCGGATAAGCCTGAACAGGCGGACTTCAGAAGTTTCTGTCAATATCCCGTCTTCCACCACGGCAAGGGCATAGACCGGGCTTTTTGTCCGTGACCTGACCGAGCCCGTGAGAATGTCAATACCGTAAACCTTCACTGCAATACCCGTTCCATTGCCTCATCATACGGGACATCCATCCGGTATTTTTTTTTGAAAAATCCCAGGATGGTCCTGATGTCATGTTCAAGAAACGCCGGTGCGTTCTGGTGCCGGGTTTCCACCCACTGTGGCCAGTCTATGAGATAT
The DNA here is from genome assembly GCA_949319355.1 of uncultured Methanospirillaceae archaeon. GTDB lineage: Archaea > Halobacteriota > Methanomicrobia > Methanomicrobiales > Methanospirillaceae > KLAP105. Next base: position 5,701 of record CASGHA010000046.1, read on the forward strand.
ACCCTGTCTTCGTCCACGATGACATTGTATTCACTCAAATCACCATGGATTACACCGAGCTGACAGGATTTTCGTATCTCCTCAAGAATCAAGGTCAACACTTCCCGAGGGTCCGAAACAGTGACTCGGTTCAGTGGACTCCCTTCAAGATAGGACATCACCACAGCGTGACGGTTTATTCCGATGGGAACGGGTACATTCACCGTGGATACCAGCTTCTTGAGGGCGTCATATTCCCTCTGTGCAGAATAGTGTGATGCAAGCAGCCACGGACAGTGCCCTTCCCTGGGGAGATACTCCCGCTTAATCCGAACCTGACGAAAAGCTCTCTGGCCGATACGGTGCAGCTTGATGGCAAGCGGACCAAGGCCCATCGCTTCATAGACCACCGACTCCTTTCCTTCACCTATGAAAGGACCGAGTGAAGTGACGATGTCCTTCGATGCGAGACTCCTGAGTGCAATCACATCATATCCGGCGAATACCAGGGCATAGCCCTCATAGGGAACGGCTTCGAATTTAATGAAACCTTTCTCAAGCAACTGCCCGAGACGGTATGCCACCTCCCCATCCGAGTACCCGGAGCTCCTGGTAATGATCTCACGTGGCACCCAGTCATATCTCTGCATGTGCCTCTCGATAATTTGCAGGACCTTCAGCTCATACTTGTGAAGATTCCTGACCTCTTCGCCGGAAAGTCGCATCGTCCCTAACACCTTTTATGTAGCCAGATGATAAAGGTTGATCTGATGACCAGGCGTCATTGCAGCCATTGTAAACGCGATTTTGTCGTTTATCAGCCATATTCTGGTCTTTATCTGTGCCAGTGCCACCTCGGGAGGGACATCCATGCTAAGGCGAGAAGAATAATCCGCAAACAGACGTTTGTCCAGAAAGGAGACCATATTGGTATTTTTTTCCGACCAGATGCCATGTCCGTCACCCTGCTCGATGTCATAACAGGTGTATGCCGTGAAAGGAGGGATTTGCAGGTTTCGGTTATCATCCCCGGGGTCAGTCACCATGATGCAATATTCCAATCGCATGCCACCAGGGTGGCTCATACTCATAATTATGCGATTATTCTGTCCGATCCATCGTATTGCGCCGGGGACAGTGTGTCCAATGATGAAGGATTGCTGGAGGACCTGGCCGATTCTCATGGCTGTACAAAAGTAGCCGTCCCTGACACTCTCGATGATATTGCACCATGCATTTTCGATGTAGTATTCGGGCTTGAAACCACAATGAAGAGGCTCTATCTCTCTCCAGGTCAAGGAGCAAGGATGATTACCCCCCTTATGGGAGTCAGGACTGAAGAAGCGCAGATCTATGGAAATTATCTTGTTGGAAAGGATTTTTTTTCACCATCGCCCATGGATTTTTTGGCCTCACCAGACCTGCCGGGATTTCAGGAGCGTCATCCATCCACCTATTATGCACTCCTCAGGATCTGGGAGGAAGGTCATGACTGTATGACAAAAAGAAAAGCCCGGGAGCAGGGTTTAATTCCAGACCCCCGACACAAATACCACTCCGCAACTGATGCCGGCAACGGAGGGATCCCTCCTGCGTGAAAAGATAAGGGACAAGCGGGGTGCGGCCTGGAGAGTTATCAAAAGCTCCTACGACATCCGGATAGCTCTCTATTTGTGTGCCTTCCTCATCCAGGTCATCCTGTATACCATTATTTTCCATCATTTTTACCCTTTTTTTGAGGGTAAAACCATTCCATGGGACAGGTCGCTCCTGTTCGTCATGGAAACGATAACAACCACAGGCTATGGGGAGATATTACCCTTCCACAGCAGCGAGATGACCTATCTCTCCATCACGATCATGGTGACCGGCATTGTTATGATCTTCATGATGATCCCGGTGCTCCTTCTCCCCTATTTCAGCTCCCTTGTCCATCCAACACCTCCCCGGTCACCTCCCCACGAACTGAACCATCACGTTATCATTTTCGGCTACAATGAGCTGACACGTTTTCTCCTTGAAAGCCTGATGATATCAGACCATGAGATCCTCCTGATAGAATCGGATGAGACACGGGCGATGGAATGCGCTGTGAAATACCGGAGACGCGCTTATGTAATCTGGGGGAACTACACCGACCAGGCAACATGGAAATCGGCATGGGTCGCCAACTCGCGGGATGTAATCATTTCACTGGATGAGCGGACGGCAGCTAACATCATCCTTGGGATCAGGGGTATGACAGATGCCAGGATCATTGTCGTTGTCGACAAGCTGTCTCTTGAACGATACCTCAGGTATGCAGGGGCAGAATATGTTCTATCACCAAAAAATCTTACCGGACGCATGCTTGCCCGATATGCCGCCCTTGTATCAGACCTGGGTGACCTTGAGGAAAATGATGCCGTTGACCGGTTGATTGAAGAGACCTGGCAGAACAAGGGCAACCTCGTTATCATCCCTGTCCCCATCGTGCCGGGGTCCCACGCCCTTGGAAAAAAGGTATCAGGCCTCGACCTCAGGGGAAAATATGGGTTTGGCTGTATCCTGCTTATCAAGGGCGGTGAGATCGTCAGTCCTTTTTCAGGAGAGGAAATCATTGATACATCAATGCTCCTTTTTCTTATTGGTCCCGCGGATAACGTGGCTCACCTCGTTGAGAACGAATTCACCGCCAAAGGTGCACGCGATCACCGGGCAGTGGTTGCGGGTTTCGGGGATGTTGGGAGGTCAGCCTTCGATGAGCTGTCCCGTCTTGGCGTAAAGGGCATGGTCATTGACCAAAAATCCCATGATGTGCCTGAGGTAATCGGGAATGCGGAGAGTGAGCAGGTATTGAAGGCTGCCGGCATTGAGGATGCGCAGTTCGCAATCATTGCGCTGAATGATGATGATGTCAACATTTTTTCCACCCTCATGGCCTGGGGGATGAATCCCTCGATGCGCATCCTGGCCCGTGCCAATGAACCGGCATCGGTTGACAAGTTGTATCGCGCCGGGGCTGACTATGTTGCACTCTTACCGGCAATCGGGGGCCAGGTAATCGGTAAAATAGTTCTTTCCGATGAAGCAAGGATCCTTTTTGACCTTCCAAACGGGGAAATGATCATTTTGAGGCGTTTCATGCGGAAGTCTGTTGCCAGTGTCGGGTGGCTGAACAGGAAGACCGGCGCCCGTATCCTGGGCATCGACCAGAACGGAGAAGGATTCGTTTTTCCTGCCCCGGATACCCTGTGTACCACAGGGTGTCTTCTCTACGTGATGGGGAGCAGGGAGAGCCTTAAAAAGGTACTATCCCTCTGAGTTGTACACATGGATGAGGAGATGGGCTGTTTCCTCGGACGGATAGAACAGTTGATACGGTATGCCGTCTGGAATTCTGGGTGCGACGGTATCGTGATTGGAATAAGCGGCGGGGTAGATTCAGCCCTTGCGGCTGCGATGTGCTGCAGGGCCATCCCTCCTGACAGGGTTCTCGGTATCACCATGCCCACGAAGGTCACGCCAGAAGAGGAGGTATCTGATGCTATTCATCTCTGCCAGGTGCTGGGGATGCGACACTGTGTCATCCCGATAGAGCATATAATCGATGCTCACCGGAAACTCCCGGGATTTCTTGAAACCCCGTATCTCATCGGGAACCTGGCGGCAAGGACCCGCATGGCAATCCTCTATTATTATGCAAACCGCGACGGAAGGCTGGTCTGTGGTACATCCAACAAGACCGAATACATGCTCGGTTACTGTACAAAGTGGGGAGACAACGCTGCCGATATCCAGCCGATTCTCCACCTCCAGAAGGATGAGGTCTACTCACTTGCGCGGGAAGTGGGGATACCCGGACAAATTCTTTCAAAGGAACCTTCCGCAGGTCTATGGACAGGGCAGACTGATGAGGGTGAACTTGGGATGCAATACGAAAGAATTGACAGCGTCCTACGGTTGCTGGAGAGTGGAACGAAAGAGCCTGCATCTGATGATGAAAGAAAGGTTATCGAACGTCTGAAAAAAAATGAGCACAAGCGCCGGCCAGCCCTCTCTCTCCTTAGCGAAAAAAACAGATAAAGGCATCATTCAGTCATTACTGACCGGTTTTCTACCTTTTTTCCTCATCACAAACCACCAGTAACCAAACCCTGCAAGGACTGCCACCAGCAGGGTGACCAGGATATAATTAAGGTATTCGGTATCTGGACCCGGACCCCTGGCCACAGAAACTCTTACTTTCAGGGTTTCTGAGATCTGGCTGTTATTCAACGAGTCCCGGTACCTTACCTCCGAGTCAAGCCCGTACTCCTTGAGGACCGCACTCCTGTCAGTACTGATTTCAAAGTGGGCAATGGCACTCTCACCGGCTGCGAGGTCACCAAGATATGCGGTATCATCATTGCTGGTAAACGGGTCCACGGCGCTGATCCTGGCCTGGGCATTGAATGCTGTTGCATTCCCTGTATTCCTGTAGACAACATCAATGACCTGCTTTGATCCCGGGGTCACTGATGCGGGAGGTGAAGAAACGGCAAAAGATATCTTACCTCCAACAGGAACACCCACCGTGACCTTTTCCGAGGTCACCGTGTCTCCCTCACTGTTTTCATAGATGAGGGCAACATCGAGGGGATAGGTCTGGCCTTCAGCATCCGACGAAACCGATACTTTAAACCGGGGAGTTATCGTGGCGCCATCTGGATATTCCCCGAGGTAAATACTGCTATCCGTTGGGATCACAGGACTGTTGCCATTCCGGGTTATTTTTATTATTGCCTTTTTTGCAGGTTCAGACCCGGAATTACGGACCTGGAGTGTCACATAGCCTTCTGTCCCGACATTGAGCTGCTCAGGGGTGACTGAAAGGACCGTGAGTGCTGCAACTGGCCTGACCCTGAACGGAAGACTGAGGGTAGCTTCCTTTACCTTGTAGATATACTGGACATTGTCCAGGCCTTCCTGTTCTGCCATCGCGAGATAAGTATACGAAAGGTGGAGCGGGAGGCTGAACGTCCCTCCGGGTGTTTCAGAGGGAATCTTAATCAGGAAGGATGCCTGGGCACTCTTGCCACCAGGGATGTCCCCGATTCGTTGGGGGTCTGACTTGATCACAAGCGGGGATTCTCCGGCGGTGAGATCGGCAGTCACCATTTTCGCGGTGTTGGGGAGGTCATCCCGTTCAATAATCCCTGACTGGGCAAATTTTACAGAAATAAGACCGCTATTTTCAACCTTAATGTTCAATGGAACGGTATCGCCAGGTGTGAACTCATTCGGACCGGATATCGCCGCAGAAAGTTCCGGACCCCCTGACATATACTTGCTCCCCGCCAGACCAGGAACAGCAATAATGCCACAAATAAGAAAAATTATGAGAATAAGGCACTTTTTCATCCCGATCATCCTGTTGTTCCGGATATTACAACAATTATGTGCGAACCATATATACCTATAGCTGGATGGTGGGAAATCCGGCAGATAATCACGGGCTCGTCGATTCTCCCGGTCTGCTTGACCTGACCAAGTACGAACCGCTCGTATGCATCACTCTTACCAAGGTGGTTACAGCATTCGCAGCTGAAATCCATGAGATGCCGGGTGTTCCCACGGCATCGGTCAATCCGGTGATTACACACCTTACGAAGAAAAACTAAGGCGATATGCCCATGCAACCCCCCATACGCGGTTCATGGCTACCCCATCGATGAAGGATCAAAAACATACATCCGGATGTACCAAATAATACTGAACAGGCACGGGACGGCCTTAAGAAACTCTTTTATGGAGAATCAGGATACGAAGTGTGGGGTGGAGGACCCCATGTGGAGCATCTCCGGCGGAGGACACATCATACGACGGTTGTGTGATTTGCTCTGGCGATCAGAGCCCAGGGTCTGTATTCTTGCAGGTTTACCTACCCAGGAGGGCGAATATCTCAGGGCACTATAACACATTCCAAGGACAGGAAGGTTTGAGCCTGTATGGACACAGGATCAGGGGGAATCGCTGTCAGGGCCGCACGACTGGGCAGGATAAACGGATAGTAAAACACCTGAAGGGTTTTGAGGCAGAATATTTCTTGTTGACACGAGGATGTGATGAGGGATATAAAGTCCGATGAAGATGGCCAAATGCCCTGATTTCTAAATCAGTTCCGATTACCTGGTTTTTTCCGTTTACCCGTGTGTGATGGGAGCCATGAGGCATAATCCCCTCAATAGGTAAGGACGTCCTGCATTGTCGCGATATCGACAAGTCCTTTCATTGCCCTTATTTTCACCCATATTCCATTTTCTACGAGCGCCGCCATCTGGTTCGTCCCTCCGAGGGCGACAACCCCAAAGTACTGAGGGTCGACGGTAACCCCGAGGGCGGGTGTATTGGGGAGCCCGACGTCAAGGATGCCGGTGAATGCAGCGCCAGACAGATCTTCAAGCAGGCCGGCGAGAATGGGTTCGGCCTCCATATGGCATTCGCGTATGTTGGCAAGAATATTCCCGTTTCCACTCTTCATTACCCGGGTAATTGAGGTGATTTCCTGGGAGATCAGCACCTGCAATGGATCAATGGTAGTGTATTCATATCGGATAAGGTGGGTGAAACGCCTGGGGACTCGTTCCTCAACCTCTACTACACCACCACCAACCGGGTTCATTGGGACACCCCGGTTGAGCAGAAGCCCGTCGAGGGTGGTACTACAGATTGTCATCAAACCAGTCATTCCCTCAGGAATGACATAGTCTTCAATTCTGGCCCCTGATTGCTCGAACCGTATCATGGTACTGGCACAGATACCCGACCTGCAGACATCCTTTATCACCCTGACCGCCTTATTCAAGTCCGCCGTCCGGATAACTGATAAATTATACACGACCTGGCCACGGTCCTCTTTTGGGTCATAGGTCACCTGCATCGCATAGTCCTCAATGCGCTGGTTCACGAACTTTAAGGGAACATTCATCACGATAATGTCCTCCTTCTCCATAGAAAAATTGTTTTATGGGTGAGAACGCATTCTAACATGATGGATGAAGAAATAAAGGAAAGGGCCAGAAACGCCATACGGCTTATCTTTGAGGCCGCGGCGTACGAGGTTGAGGAGGTGGATGCACCCCTTGACCTGTCAGCGACCAAGGAGGGCATCTGCACCGTAATCCTTGTGGATGACGACCCCGGGGTCATCTCAACATTTAATGTAACGAACTACAGTGCAATGAGCAATGACAAGGAGATCCACTGTCAGAAACTTCTTTTTACACCGGAAAAATCAATTCGCGCAGACCACTGCGTGGTATGGCATATTGACGAGTTTGTCCGCCATGCAGGTGAGGCGGTCCTTGCACGGGTTTTCAGCCGGGAACTGTCCCTTTCCATAGGGAGTGGAAATTCAGGACCAGTTCCAGATATGGTGGGCATACCTGCCGATGACAGCGGGATTTCCCTCGCCCACCTGCCGGTCAAGGTCCAGGATAAGAATGCGAAGCGGACGGCGGGTGTCGAGGGCCAGGTCAGCCTCAGGTTCATGCCATACTGGATGTACCACTACCTGAGTACGGGTGAGCAGACATTCCGGGACAAGAGAGTGTCGTTTGACGCGGATGGCTCGGGTGCAATCAATGCGATCAACGGCATTGCACTTGAGATTAACATCGATGATGTAGTGCGTGGGCCGGTACCAGGAGATGCACTGGTTGAAAAACCACATCTGAGCCGCCAGGAGGCCCACGACAGAATAATTGCAGAAGTAACAGAACGTCTGACCCAGCATGTCCGTTCGAAACAGGAAAAAGGAGATGCAATATTTTACGAGGAAAAGGTTTTAAAACCCGATAAAAGTAACATCCGGGTTGACCTGGAGGAAATTTACATTCCCGTCTGGCAGATACGGGGGAAAAAGATCGTCGAAGTTAACGCCTACTCAGGGGAAGTCCTCTCTGAACCAATGGATGAAGGTGTCGAGGTCTTCTGACCGTACGTCCATGATTCTTGTCATTGGAGGGGGACCTGCCGGGCGGACCGCGGCAGTACACCTTGCTTCAGCCGGCCGCGAGGTAACCCTCGTCGAGGGGGGCGGACTCGGAGGACAGTGTCTCCACCACGGTTGCATGGTCGTCTGCGCGTTGAACGACATTGCGCGCAGTCTCCACACCTGCCGGGAGATGCACCGCCAGGGAATTACCGATTCCGTTCCTTCCCCGGACCTCGCTACACTATGGGTCAGGATGAGGGAGGTCCAGGATAAAATCGAGCAGGTCCTCCTCGAAGAAACCAGGTCGTCTGGCGTAACCGTTGTCAGGGGAGAGCGTGCCAGAATCAACGGTCGTTCCATCACCCTTGGCCAGGAAACTATTATCCCGGAGTCCCTGATCATTGCTACCGGTTCCCGGCCCAGGATACCAGACATCCCCGGGACAGCCCTGCAAGGCGTATACAACGCTCATACCCTAAACACGCTTCGGCATGTCCCGGAAACTGTTGCCATCCTTGGTTGTGGCGTTATGGCCGCTGAATGGGCCTACATATTCAGGGAGTTCGGAAGCGAGGTCCACCTTTTATGCCGCAGCGAATTCCTGAAAGACCTTGATCCTCACCTGAGGGTGCAGGCAGGACGCGAGCTTGAGGGCGTAGTCATCCACGAGGGTTTGGAAATGCGGGAGATCCGAAGGGGAAAACACGGTATCGCCGCATTCTTCAGCCAGAATGGGAACAAGGGAGTCATTGGTGCCGATGCACTCCTAGTAGCCGCAGGACTCGTCCCTGCATCTGAAAATATTACAGGTATTGAAAAAGGACCTGGCGGAGAGATACAGACAAATAATCATATGATGACCTCAGTCGAGGGGGTGTATGCCTGTGGAGACGTTACTGGCCCACCCTGTCTGACACCAGTTGCACGGCGCCAGGGCCTGATTGCCGCAGCGCATATCCTTGGTGAAGCAGCGCCTGAAATACCTGTCGTCATTCCTCATGCAATCCACCTGAAAAATGAAATTGCCTCGGCGGTTTTTCCGGTTGAAAGTGCAGCCCAGACAGGAAGTTATGCCATGCCAGGCCCTGCCGGGCCTGGGACATTCTGGTGGGTCCCTTCAGGGCTTACAGGGGTTGCGAAGATCTCATTTAACAACCAGACCGGGGCAGTAACCGGAGTACATGCAGGGGGGCCTTGCGCATCTTCAATTGTCCAGTATATGGCATTCTTAATAGAGAACGGGATTTATATCCGGGACCTTGCAAGGATGCTGGAGGTCCATCCTTCAACAGATGGCTTCTACGGAATTGCGAGGTTCGCCGCAGAAAGGTTGAACGAAGACTGAAAAGTCAGTGGAGTGGCAGGAGCATCCGTTCCAGGCTGCTCCTGACCTTCACGACATGTCCCTTCACTTTCACTCCCCGCCATACCGCCAATATAATGCCATCCGGGCCAATAATGAATGTGCTGCGGTCAATTCCCATGTACTCCTTTCCATACATTTTTTTCATGACCCACGAGCCAAAAGCATCCGCAACATCATGGGATGAGTCGGATAACAGGCGGATCCTAAGACCGTTTTTCTCAATAAAACGCTTGTGAATTTTTTGAGAATCAGGACTAATCCCGATGATATGGACCCCTAATGTTGAAAAATAATCCATCATTTCTGAAAAATCCCGTGCTTCAGCGGTACAACCTGACGAATTATCCTTCGGATAAAAATACAGGACATAATGGGAGCCAAGCATTTCTTTCGTGCATATCTCTGTTCCGTCCTGGTCTGGAAGGCAGAACGCCGGGACCTTTTCCCCTGCTTCAACAGCCATAATGATCGTATCCATCCTGGCTTTTTGTTTTCGAGGCGATAATAGTTGAGAGGGTCTTCGCATTAGACCTGGGCATACCATTCCAAAGAGGGGGTTACGGTACGGAGTGAGAGGAATTTTTTTCCCACGTCAGTCATCGTAGACCATTGCAGCGTTTTTTTAGGGCAGGAACCGGCCATGGTCGCTCAATTCAGCCACCAGGGGAATCAGGAAATCCTCCGCCGGTTCCAGGCAGAAGGCCATAGTAACCGAAAACAGAGGGAAACGGCCAGCCAGTGAAAACGTCATGAACTGTTTTGATCTTCCCTTCAAGCACAGATAGTTATTTCCACCTTGTTTCCAAAAAAATGTCACTTTGATGCCTGAACCAAGACACCGTTCTAAAATGCAGAGGGAATGTGGGTGAACTACCATGATGACGGTATCCATCATCTGTGCCGGCAAGACCAGGGAGGCGTTTATCAAGTCCGGTATCGAGGAATACCAAAAGCGTCTTTCTCCATACTTAAATCTTAAAATTGAGGAGGCAGTGGAAGAACGAGTCCCTGAAAACGCCTCACCCCTGTTGATCGAGGACTACCGGAGGCGGGAAGGTATGCGTCTCCTCGCAAAGGTGGTAAAGGACTCCGATCTGATCGTCCTTGACCCACAGGGAAAAATGTGGTCCAGTGAAGACCTTGCAGGTTACCTGCACAGATGTGCCTTATCTGGTAAGCCTCGTGTCTCATTCCTTATAGGAGGAGTCTATGGTCACTCCCCGCAGGTCAGGGAGCATGCTAAAGAGGTTATTTCCTTCTCAAGGATGACGTTCAACCACCAGATTATCCGTTTGATGCTCCTTGAACAGCTGTACAGGGCATCCCGGATAAACCGAAACGAACCTTATCACCGTTGAACAGGGGTTTCGAGCCCCCGGTACATGCCTTTCCCGAATGATATCTCAAATCTTGAACCCTTTCCGAAAATACCGGTTTCCCTGATGGAAATTCCCGTGATGGACATGATCTCCCTTGCCAGAAAAAGGTCATATGTATGCTTTCCGCCCAGTGCCCTGTCAAATATGTCTTCTTTTTCA
>CASGHA010000047.1 GCA_949319355.1 uncultured Methanospirillaceae archaeon
CCGGGTAATCGACGCAAACGACGCCACCCTGCGTGTGACCGGGATGAGCCTCGAGGGACTGAAGGGGAGGCGGTGCTACGAGGTGTTCCACGGCGGAAAGGGCGCCCGGCCCCCGGAGATGTGCCCGTTCGAGCTGATGAAGAAGGGCGGGGCGGCCGGGCATTTCGAAACCGAGGTCGCCGCCCTGGACGGGTACTACTCGGTATCATGCACGCCGGTGTATGGTCCCGGTGGGGATCTCGAGAAAGTGATCCATATCGCCCTCGACGTGACTGCGAGAAAACGGGCCGAGGATGAACTGAAGGCCGCCTACGAACAGCTCTCGGCGTCCCAGGAGGAACTCCGGGCACAGTTCGAGGAACTCTCGAGAAACGAACAGCGTATCCGGGAGAACGAGTCAAGGCTCATGTACCACCTGAACTTCTACGACATGTCGAGGGAGCCCGAGAAGGAGATCCTTGACTGTGCCGTCGAGGGGGCAGGCGTCGTCACCGGGAGCCCCCTCGCCTACCTCGCGTTCCTGAACGGGGACGAGAGCGAGATGACGATGTATGCCTGGTCCCAGACCGCCATGAAGGAGTGTGCCATGCGGGAGAAGCCGATCGTGTACAAAACGGAGCAGACCGGGCTCTGGGGCGAGGCGGTCCGGCAGCGGCAGCCGGTCATCACAAACGACTACCAGGCAGGCAACCCGATGAAAAAGGGGTACCCGAAGGGCCACCCCCACATCATACGCCACATGAACATCCCGGTCATGGACGGGGACCATGTCGTGATCGTAGCGGGCGTTGCCAACAAGTACATCGAATACACTGACGATGATGTCAAGCAGCTCTCCCTCCTCATGCACGGCCTCTGGGAGGTGCTCAGGCGGAAAAGGGCAGAGGAGGCGCTTGCCGAAAGTGAAGAGAAGTACCGGCGCCTCGCGTCTGACGGACCGGGGAAGTAAGTAAATCCCTGGGAAGAAGGCGGTAACCACAAGGAGACGCGTCCGGGCACGTGACCCTGTCGGAACAGTACACCCCTTCAGGCACAGGTCCGGATGATATCAGTCACTTTTATCCCTTAAGATCCCGTTTCCACAACGGGACCACCTTAACCGCACCCCGGACCTCTTCAGTGTCTTTCGTACGGAGGAGGCCCTTCACCCGTTTCCCGAACTCCTCTGCAAACTCCATCAACTCCTCCATCATCGTTCAGACACCATCATCATGAACCCCCGGCAACCACTCCCACCCTGAACGCCCTGGCTGTCCGCGCCCATGGCCCGCGGGAGGCCCCGGGCATGGCAGGAGAGGTGGAGAAAAATGGAGTATTCATAAGCTACGTGGGTCGAGTACGATCATGGACCAGCGGATTATCAACAGCATCCTCATCATCTTCGGTATCTACCTCTCGGCAACCGGCGGCCTGGCCCTCGCGGGGAAACCAGGCGTCTTCAGCTATATCTCGGTGGTCATCGGGATCTTCCTGATCGTTGCCGGGGCGGTCGGCCTCAGGAAAGGAAAGGTACTCTGATAGTACCTTAAAAGAAGCCTTTTTTCACGTCCAGGGTCCAGGGGACAGCTCGTAGGGACCCGGAAGGACTTCCCGGCCAGGAGGGCTGCAAAGACCGCCGGCTCACGACCCGTGACCCGTGCCCCACAGGATTTATCCCTTCTGAAAAGGACGGTTAGACTATTATGGCCACCAAGGAAGTGTTCCACGGAGTTCCCGGTATCCTCCGGCCGTTCAAGGAGTACCTCACGAAATCAGGACTTCTAAAGGGAGACCAGGTCGTTTACTTCGGTGTCCCGGGCACCTGCACCCCGTTTGCCGAGCTGCTGGCCTTTGCAGTGCGTTCGATGGAGCCGGACCAGGTCTTCGTCCCGTTCGTAGACGAGGCAAAGGCAAAAAAGCTCGTCCTCATTGAGGGGGTCGGCATGCAGGCCAGGGACCCGGCCGGCCCGCTCAGTCCGAAGGTGATCGTGGTCCTCGGCGGGCTGTCCATGCCGGACGTCCCGGTCGAGGCGGTTCAGGTGAAAGCCGTTATTGACCGTCACCCGGGTGCTAAGGTCGTCGGGGTCTGCTTCATGCACATGTTCGAAAAGGCCGGGTGGCTCCCGGTCGTGCCGTTCGACTGCCTGATCGACGCAAACATCGACCCGGTCGAAGTCGAAAAGAGGGGATGAAAGCCGGCGGCCTGCCCGGACGTAGCCTTTTTAAACACGGCTATAGATCGAAGCGACCGTTTATACCCCTGGTCCCGTCCTGTCGGCCTCTTCCAGCAGTGCTTCAAGTATCCGGGCGGCGTCCCCGACCAAAACCGGGCACAGGCTATGAAACAAGCCGCTGGAACGTGCCTTTTCATACTCTTCCGGGTCGTCAAGGTTGTACCCGAGGAGTTGCGTGCAGTTGACGGAGCCATGCCTTGCAGTAAACCGTTTCATGAACTCCCGGACAAGCGCCCGGGTCTTCTTTGTCGCCTCATCGTCCCCCTTCACCGCCTTACCATACTTCAGTCCGATGACCATGAGGGCGCCTGAGACCGCACCGCAGATGTTCCCTGAACGCGATATCCCGCCCCCGAACCCGCAGGCGATCTTCCTGGCGGTGGCCGGGTCAAGACCGAGACCCCCGGAGAATGCGGCAAAAACAGAGGCAGAGCAGGTAAAGCCCGACTCGTACGCCTCCCGTGCGTCGTCATGTTCCTTCATGGCATCCATGGTTCCTCCCGCAATTATAGATTCCTTTTCATGGTGCCTTCCATGCGTCACCGTCTCAGGAACACCAGGTCTTATCGATCATCACCCGAGGATCGCGTTGAACAGGTAACCTGTCAGAGTAAATGAAACAAACAGGATCCCGGCAAAGATGAGGAGGAGGCGGACCTTGATCACCTTCCTGAGGATGACCATCTCGGGGAGGGAGAGCCCGATCACGGCCATCATGAACGCGAGGGCGGTCCCCATTGCCATCCCCTTCGAGGTGAGCACTTCAATGATCGGGATCATGCCGGCGGCATTCGAGTGCAGCGGGATCCCGATAAGCACCGCGATGGGCACGGCGAGCGGGTTGTCGTTCCCGGCGATGTTGAGGAGGAAGTCAGCCGGGGCATACCCGTGGATGACCGCCCCGATGGCGATACCGGCCAGGATATAGGGCAGCACCTTCCTCGTGATGCTCTTTGACTCGCCCGCGGCGAAGTTGATGCGGTCACGCCAGGTCATTGCCTGCTCGGACCGTTCCGGCATGTGGCAGGACCACACGAACTCCTCGACCTGGTCCTCGAGGTGGAGCCGGCCGATGATGACCCCGGCGAGAATAGCGATGACCAGGCCGGAGACGATATAGATGGCCGCGATCTGCCAGCCGAACATCCCGATCAGCATGGCCGCTGCGATCTCGTTGATCAACGGGGACGCGACAAGGAAGGAGAAGGTGATGCCGAGCGGGACCCCGGACTCCACGAAACCGATGAAGAGCGGGACGGCGGAGCAGGTGCAGAACGGCGTCGGAATGCCGAGCAGGGCTGCAAGGACGTTTCCGACCCCTTCAGGCCTCCCGGAAACCCATTTCCTGACTCTCCGGGGAGTGATGAAGGTCCTGACGACCCCAACGAAAAAGACGATCACCGCGAGCATCAGGGTGACCTTGATCGTGTCGTAGATGAAGAAATCGACCGTGGACCCGAGCGGGGTGCCCTGCCCGATCCCGAGCAGCGTGTAGGTCACATAGTCAGCAAAGAGCTGGAGGTAGTCCTGCACCGTTTCTCACCCGTTACGACCGGTCTGCGCCGGGCCGTTTCCTTCGTCAAGGACGGCCCCCGCCACTTTCCGGATCTCTGTATAACTGGTATCAGCCGTCCCGTTCTTTTCGATGCCGAGTTCGGTCACCAGGATGCTCCGCTCTGCAACGACCCCCGTTTCAGCGCATTTCCGCGAGGCACAACGGTCGCTGCAGCCGTCAAGGACGATCACGGTCCCCCTGTCAACGATGGACAGGTCCGCCTGGGCTACCGGCTTTCCCGCGTTCACCCGGCAGAACCGGCCCGGGTGCTGCATGAGAATGCTCTGAGCGGCCTGGGCGGTCAGCCTCCCGGTGTTTGAAATGCCCGAGCAGGTCACGAGGTACAGGCTCATGGCCTTTCCCGTTCCTCCACGGTGAGCCATCGCTCAGACTGACCACGGTTCCCTGGCAATGCCGGCGATCCGGGATCCCTCATACCTTCCGCCTCACCTGTTCCCGTCGCACCGGGAGCCGCAGTCGTTCCCTGCCCTGCCAGCGGGTTCCTGTCCCGGGCCTCCCTTGCTGTCCGTCCTGCCTTCTCCCTTCCAGCACGCTGAAACAACCTGTTCGACATCATCAGCTGTGTACAAGAGTGACGGTCCCTTCTGGATACCAAGGGCGGTCACGACGAGGTGCTGGCCAGGCGTGAGGCCCTGGGCATCTGCGATTTTTTTTGCACAGAGTTTCGGGCAGCCGTCCAGGAGGACAATTTCATCAGCGTTGTTCACGGTTACTGCAAGGTCCGGGTCACTGGTCGCAAGCAGCGCAAGGCAGGATATTTTCCCGTACCCCTCGGCCGTCAGCTGCAGGGCGGCCTGGTTCGTGACCTGACCGACGTTCGCCTGGCCTGCACAGGGAAAAATGATCCGCTTCGGCTCGTTGCCACCGCACGTGCAGGAAGGAATGTCAGTCATCGTTCTCAGGCCCCCAGGAGTTTCTTTATCTCGTTCACGTCAGGGACTCTTCCCTCGGCCTGGATCTCCCCGTCCACAACGAGTGCCGGGGGGACCATGACGCCCCTCCCGATGATTGCGGCGATATCGTCCACCCTGACCAGCTCGGCCCGCATCCCAAGGTCTTGTATCGCCTGTTCCACGTTCGCATACAACCGCTTGCACGTCGGGCAGCCGGTCCCGAGGACTTCGATCTTCTTCATGTTCATCATGGTCTGTCCCACACTGAAATTATTTCAACTTTATTTGAATTAATGTATACCGGGTATGAATATATACTTATGCATTTCATATTATTTTGAAATGACTGCACGCGGCAGTATATGGCAGGGATGTGGGGCCGGAACGGGCCCCGGGGACAAATACCCCCCTGGCATCCCGGTCATTGCAATCTCCTTCCTCCTTACGAATGGGGGCACTAAATGTTCCCGTTTTTTCAACCGGGCCAGCGGAATGGATTTCTGGTTCAGGAGCGGGGTCGCCCTGGTCTTCATCGCGGCAGGGCTCTATCTGACCTTCACAGTTTACCGGTTCGGAATTTGGTAAAACGAAGATTTTCAGGAGGAAAATCCCCTGACCTGCCCTGGGAACATGCACTGGCCAGGGGTATTCCAGGCAACAGGTATATGAATATTTCAGGTAACCGTGCTCAATATCAGCTGCGTTATCCTGTTCGGATAAAATATCGCATTTTTTTATAACCTGTCCGGAAAAATGTTATGATCTGCGTACCTGCAGGCCAGGAGGACGACCTGGCGGTTCAGGACGAAGGAAGGTTCAATTAATGGCTGAATGGTTCCGAAAAAACTGATTGAAAGTCTCTTTTGTACTATTCATTGTCCTCTGCATGATAGCGGTGGTCCCGCCGGCATTGGCAGATGACCCCGCAGGTTCCGGCCAGGATGCCGGTCCTGCCGCTTCCGGGGTGATACCGGAACCGACTGAAGCACCGGCCGGGTCCCCGGCGGTTGAGGCCCCACCTGTTGAAGTCCCGGTAACCGTTCCCGGAGAGGGACAGGCGCCCCCGGAGGTCACGCCAGAACCTACCGATATAGCGGTAACCGTTCCCGGAGAAGGGCAGCCACTCCCGGAAGTCATACCAGCACCTACCGGTATTCCGGCAACCATGCCTGCCACTGGACCGGCTGTCATGGAAACAACCCCTGGACCAACCGTGGAGCCGACACCCCTTTCCGCCCCGGAAACTTTAGTTTCTCTGCCTGAACCGACATCCACGGTTCCGGCTGCCC
>CASGHA010000048.1 GCA_949319355.1 uncultured Methanospirillaceae archaeon
CGACGGTTTTCAATCTCCCAAAACACCCGCAGAACCCTCTCATCGCCGTCGAACACCCTCAGGGGACCCGCCTTGGAGAACCTGATGGTTACACGGCAGATTACCAGAACGCTACCGTTACCTTCCGGGTGGCGCCAGAAAAAGGGAAGGATAACATCCTTATCAGATATACCCTCGCGTCCTCAGTTGCCGAGGTCCTCCATGTCGCGATTACATACGACTATATCGTAACCGTTTCAGCGGATACACGTGAAAGCCGGGATACCCTCGCTATTGAAGTCATCAGGACTTTTTACAGGGAAAGGAATTTCCTTGCCGGGAATGGCATCCTGGAGCTCCGCATCAGCGAGGGATACCCCATCCAGTTGGATGACGGGGACTCACCTGAAGCCCTGAACATCGAGTTCAGCCTCGATACGATCATCCCGGTCGAGATACCGGTACCTCCGATCGAAAAGGTGGAGATAGGAAATAAAAAGTGACGGCCTCATATTTACACCGGGTCAATATACTGACCTTTATCTTGCCTATTTTTCGCGATGATGGGGGATGCAGGTTTTCGTTAAAAAGTGCGGTACAGCGTTTCCGGGAACTCCTCCTCATGGATAGTAATAAAAGGACTTTCCTTTCCGTCCTTGCCTGACTGCGAGGCGATTATCAGTTATCCTGAAGTTTTTAACCAAGCGAGAACCACTATTTTAGACAATGCCCGGGCCATAAGGGTCCAGGGAACCTTCAATGACGATACCTGCCCTCATACTAAAAGATATATGCCTTGTCTCGGCCTTCATCACCTTTGGCCTTGGTGTCCTGATCCTCTCCCGGAACCGCGAGACAACGGCAAACCGGATATTCATCGCCCTCATGTTTCTCGCCACATACTGGGCGGCAGGGGAGTTCTTTTTCTGGAACGCCGCATCTTTTGAATCAGCAGTTTTCTGGTTAAGGGTCAGTGCCTTCTGGCCGTTGACCGTTGCATGCACCATTCATTTTGTCCTGGTATTCGCATACCCGTCCGCTTTAAAATCAAGAGAATACCCGGTATTTCTTACCTTAACGTATATTCCCGCTCTGGTTCTCTCCCTCACCGGATTATGTACCGACCTGGTCTACCTCGTGGAACCGCTTGAAGGGGGCGGTTTTGCGTATATTCCTGTTCCCGAAAGCCCTGCATATATATTCCAGGTCCTGTTTATCCTCGGCTTCATGCTGATTGGGGTTTATGTCAGCCTGGCTTGCTGGATCAGGTCGGCAAAGGGAAGGAAACGCCGTCAGAACCTGCTACTCGCAACCGGAATAGCGATTGTGATCCTATCGGGCCTGCCTTCAGGCGTCATCCTCCCGGCACTCGGAATTTTCGTTCCCAACACCGTTTTTATCGGAATTGGGATTTTTTCACTTATTATCTCATATGCGATCCTGATCTATGACCTCTTTACCTTAAGCCCGCAGGCTGTCGTCACCGAGATCATCAGGACGATGCCTGACGGGCTCCTGATTGCAGATATGAGTGGTACGATAACTTCCATGAACTCATCTGCCAGGAAGTTGTTCGGTTTGCCTGATACCGGTCAGGTATCCCTGGATGTCAGGAGTGTGTTGGGAAATGATGTCTTTTCCCGGGTTATTGACCGTATTGGCAAGGAAGGGAGCATATCGGACTATGAGGTGGACCTGAGCAGGGACGAATACCACGTGTTCAGCATAGCAGGGACCGGTGTCCCAGCACCGGACGGGGAGGTTGCGGGAATGGTCCTTATCCTCAGGGACATCACCGGAAGAAAACTTTCTGAAAGGGCCCTGATTCAGGCAAACGAAAGGATATCCCTCCTGACCAGGCTTACCCGCCACGACATTGCCAACATGGTCCATGCTCTCCAGGGTTACCTGACCCTCATGAAGGAGCATGGTGGGGGTCCACATGATGATTTATCCCTTGAGTCGAGCATTGTCCTTGTTGAAAGAATCATAAAGACCCTGGACCTCTCACGTGAATACCAGGAAATAGGTTTCGGACAACCCTGTTGGCAGGGCCTTGAGAAAGTAATACAGACGGTAGCCCGGGACATCCTCCTGAACGATATCAACCTGGAAACCGACCTCGCCGGGATAGAGATTTTTGCCGACCTGCTCTTTTCAAAGGTCATATACAACCTGTTCGAGAACGCGGTACGGCACGGAGGTCATATTACACGGATCCGGGTGATGAAACAGGCAGTCCCCGGCAGTCCCATGGTGATCATTTTTGAGGATAACGGGGAAGGGGTCGCCGATGAGGAGAAGGAACTCATTTTCAGGTATGGATTTGGCAGGAACACCGGGCTTGGACTCGCATTATCGAGGGATATCCTGTCCGTGACCGGTATGACCATCAGGGAGACCGGGACGAAGGGTATGGGAGCCCGGTTCGAGATCCTGGTTCCCGCACGTTCATGGAGGGGGACTCCCCCCCTGGATCCTGAAAAAGGGGATCAACAATAAACCAAAATACCTGGAAAAGATGAGGTGATGGTCCGGTATGGGCCGTTACCCGAATACAAGAACTTTTGATCCGAGTTTCGAGTAAGCTAGGGCATTTTCTCCGAGTTTATCCATTACAAAGGTGTCCGCCCGGTAAGGGAGCCCTATCCCCTGTCCGGGAACTGGTATCATATAGGATCCCGGGCCGTTACCAGCTACCACGTAGCCTGGTGAGGGAATGATGGCTGATGAGGTTGGGGGGGTTGTTTTCTGACCAGGTTTTCCAGGGATAGTACTTCCGGTTGTAAATGTTTTAGGAACGGAAGGAACCGGCATTTTGGTCAGTGTCACAACGGTCGTGGGTGTGACTGTGGCTTTCGTGGTTTCCAACGGACACAGGACACCGCCGTTCTGGAGAGAATAGGTCTTGCCTGCCAGGACTTTGTTAGCCCCGAGGCCCGCGTCATAGTAGACCGTGTAACCGTTTCCAATGATGTTTTTGACAGAAGTCCCGGTTATTCCCCCGGTATCCTCCAGGCGGGTAATGACCGAGTTGCCTGTCACGGTCCACCGGCTTGAAGCATCAAGGGTCAGGGCAGCCTTATTGATGGTCCCCGTATAATTTGAACCGTTTTTGAATGCTGCGGTTATAGAACTGATAGTATCGGTAACAATTGAGCCTGAAAGGACGACATTGTCCGAGGTAAAAGAAACCGTTCCCCCGTTCGATCCACTGTTACCCCAGCTGCCGGCAGCGGCTTTCAGGAGCGTCCCGGAACTGCTCTTTACTTCAGTCTCCTTGAGGTTTATTACTGCCTTCGTGTTTGTCACATAGAATGCAGGACCGGTCGTCGAAGGCCAGGTGTACTCTCCACCGGTCATCACCAGGGAACTGGTTCCTGTTTCAGCATCACCGGACATGCTCTGGTATAACATAATCCAGTTTTCCTTCGATCCTTTGGCTCCATAAATGATGTAATCATTGAGGGATACGGAATTGTCACCTTCGACAACGACCGCCTCGGCATTTGTTGCCCGTATCGTTGCCCCGGATACCGATATGTCACCTGTCGAGTATATCCCCGGTGAATCGGTGCCTGAAGAAGTGATGTTCCCTCCCCTGACCACAACGGTCCCTCCTCCCCGGTCGGTGGCAAGCGGAGCCCCGTTCGCCCCGGTAGTCCTGATATCGACATTCGTAAGGGATAATGAGCCTCCGTTGCTGGTCATCACTCCGTGGCCTCCTCCGCCCGTCGCGCTTATTGTCACATCAGAAAGGGAGATGGAGGACCCCGTTCCTGAAGAAAAGGCTCCATTCGCTCCGCTCCCGCTCGTAGTAATCGTGCCGCCTGAAATCGTTATTTTTCCCGCGTTATTCGCAAGGACCGCTGCATTCAGGCCGTAAAAGCTGCTGGCATCGTTCGAAGACGTATCACCGGTGGTTATTATCGTGGGACTGGTCAGCTTCAGGTCTCCTCCGTTGGTCACATACACCGCGGAAAGGTCATTCGTATCGGAACGGTATTCTGCATCCCTGATGGTCGCCGATCCTCTGCTCAAGGTATATACCCCTGAAAAGGTTCCTATGGTCGTCCCCGTTGACCCATCAGGCACCACTCCACTAGTTGATCCTGCCGGGGGAGTGCCGGTCGGTTGGGTTCCACCAGGGGCCAAGCCCCCAGAAAAATTCATGGGTGGGGTAGTATTCCGGTTACCAGGCCGGTTTGCCGGGGGAGTCCCGGTCATGGCCGGAGGCATGGACCCTGGTTGAAAACCAGTCATATTGCCTGTCATACCGCCTGGGCGGCCACCGTTCATGCCCCAGGATGAACCATAGGTTGTGACCACGCCGGACAGGGTCAGGCTGGTTACCTGTGTGCCCGGAGTGTATCTTCCACCTGAATAGAGGCCGTCGGTCACGGTTCCGGTTGAACTACCTCCGGAGTACAGAGTATACGTGGTACCCTTGACCAGATCTGATGAACTGAACAATACGGACTCGTACATCTTCGATGGAGCAAAGGTAACCACACCGTCACCGCCTGCTGTATTAATGTGGGCCAGGGTGCCGGCGGGTTGTGATGAGGAGTACACCAGCATCATGGATGGCTGGGTTGAGGAACTGCTTGCAGACATGGCCATCCCCGAACTGCCTGTCGCAAGGATAAACCC
>CASGHA010000049.1 GCA_949319355.1 uncultured Methanospirillaceae archaeon
GTCCCGGACGCAGCCCTCTTTGTTGACACCCCATCCTCCTCTTCTGAGTACCTCCTGGTATCCCCGGGGTCGGCAACCGGGACCCTAGCCTGCACGGTCACGCAGAAGAAGGATGCACCGGTAAACGAGGTCACTCTGACCGTCGGGGCCAGGGTGGGGGACGATTCGATCCCTCCGGGGCAGGGAAACACAGTGACCGTGAGTCTCCGGAAAGAAACCCCCGCCGGAGCCCTCGAGGTCGGATTCGAACCTGAAGAGAAGGACAGTATCAACCCTTTTATCGGAAAGGACTCCGTAACCCTGAAAGCACGCCTCCACCCCGTGGAAGGGTCCGCACCGGCTTCCGGCCCCAAGCCCACGTTCGAGTTCAGACCTGAAAGTGAGGGGGGATGGCTCGACCCGCCGTACCTGGCAAAGACTTGCCCGGCAGGATGGGCCTGCATGACGTTTGAGGCCAGGGACCCGGAACCCGGTTCGCAGAAGGATCCTCCGGCATATGAAAACGTGGTCGTGACGGCGACCCTTGACGGGAATTTAGCCGGGACAAAAACGGTCCCAGTCGCTCTTCTTTCGCGCCCTCTCGTCTCCGCCGATAAGACCTCGTTCAATTTCCTTGCCAACGCCGGTTCGAAGAAGGGAAAAGGCGAGGCAAGGACCTGGGAAGATGTGACCCTGACCGTGGAGAACCCTGCCGGCAGGACCTGGCAGGTTGAGGCTAAAGCGGAAAAAGACGAACCTGAACTCATCACCATCGAGAGAAAGACTGAAGGAGCTTCATCGGCCGTCTATCGTTTCGCAGTGAAAGACCCGCTCCCTGAACCTAAGGAAAGGATCGGACAATATGCATACCGGCAGACCGTCAGGGTGAAGACAACGGCCACTTCCGGGGACATTTCTATGGACGGCCCGGATATCCTCGTGAACGTGTGCTACGAGGGCCTTTTTGTCGAGAAGATCTACACGGCGAACGAAAAAGGCGATTATAAGTATGATCCGCACGCGAAAGTCGTGACCATCAGGGTTGACACTCCCGACGTCCCGGCCCAGCGGGTTGCCAGGGTCAGGTTCGTCGGCATGGTCTGGAACGGGACAGACCTGGAAGAGGACAGGGAAGCAGTTAAAGAGGGGAACCTCCTCCCAGATGACCCGGTCTGTAACGACGAACCGCCCACCACCTGGGACAACCTTTTCAGGCTGAAGGACGCCCGGATCGAATGGGCCTGGGAGGGGGGCGAAGAAAATACCTGGGCGGTGTCATTTTCCCGGACCGTCCCGGGCAGGGGCGAAAAATTATCAGGAAAAGTACATTTTAAGTCCTACCTGGGAGAACTCGACCTCCCTGTCCTGTTGCAGCTGGGGGTTCCGAAGGACCCCGTTCTGGAGATAAAGGAGGCGCATGACCGGTGTGTGAAGATGATACGGGGCTGCCTCCCTGAAAACCAGCGGGACCTGTTTATTATCCACCTGGAGTACCTGGGAAAGTATGCAACCGCTGAGGACTACAACAACACTTCCCGGGTGATATACGAAACCGCGTGGAAGATCTGGGCCGAAGACCAGAAGGAATACCTCAGTTGGGAGAATGGGTGGAGAGGATACCTCCTCGGCCCCTTTGTTGACTATGTAGGCCCTGTTTTTGACTACGTTGACCAGGATACGGTCTTCGAGGTCTCAAATGTCATGCTGATGCTGGCCATGGCCCCACTTCTCGGGCCTGGCCTCGGGGCTATCGGGCTTTCGTTTGCAATCGGGGCCACGACCGAACTGGTATACGAATTTTCCAAGCAGTATAACACGGTCTGCCAGAAGGAAAGTTCAATCGTGGTTTGTGCCCTGAAGTTTTCAGGATCGCGGGTTGAGAGCTTCGTGGTAGGCCTCATCACGATGGGCGGCGACGTCGTTATCCTTGAGCGGAAACTCCCAGCCCTGAAGAACTATCCTGGCATCATCCCGGTCATCGCTGCACTTTTCATCTGGTGGTATGCGATCCATGTCCTTTCCGGGGGGGGGTGGGTTGAGTCGGTCAAGCTGGTCATCCGGGACCTTTTCATTATGAGCCTCCTCATGCTCCTCGGGCCTTTCATCGACGAATACGGAAGACTGACACCCACCGACCTGAAAAACAAGTGGAACCAGTTGATGGAAGGCAAATCACCCGTCGGTGAGAAACCTGCCCCGGAGGGGCAGGGAGGCAAGGGTCCGAAGGAAAAGCCTTCTGAAGAGGCGAAAAAACCTGAAGGGAAGGGCAGGGATGAGAAACCTGGTGATGAAAAAGGTCATGGAGACCAACCTGCCCCGGTGAGAGAGGGGGGCAAGGACGGGAAGGAAAAGCCTTCTGAAGAGGCGAAAAAACCTGAAGAGAAGGGCAGGGATGAGAAACCTGGTGATGAAAAAGGTCATGGAGACAAACCTGCCTCTAAAGAAAAAACCGGCCCCATCAAGAACCCCAAGTTTGTCGAGAGCAATCAGCCTCCCGACATGAGTTCGCTGCATCCTATTACCAGGCGGATAATCGAGCAGCTCTGTGACCTCTACGACGTGATAGCTATTTTCAGGCCGTTTGGAGATAAGTATGGCCTTATCGCAGCCGACAAGGCCAACCCGAAACCAGCCTGGATCCACCAGAAAACGATCAACGAGATCGATACCAAATTTCTTGGATTTAACGAAGGGGACCTCGGGCTTGCAGCATGCAAACCCCCGAAGGAGCTCCCGTCGGAACGTCCTGCCAATGTAACCCCTGAGCATTGGGAAAACGTCAAGAAACGATACAACCAGAGGAAAGAGGAATACGACCTCCAGAAAAAGGACGTCCAGAAACTGGTAGATGAGAACAAGGTAATCTGGGACGAGGAATCGGGAGTTATCTATGAGAAGACAAAAGCCGGGACGAAGGGGAAAGGATATGCCGGGGACCACGACCCCCTCGCGTTCCTTGATAACAAAACAGGTCTCCCCCTGCAAGGTAAAAGGAGGGCTGAATTTCTAAAAAAAATGATGGATATGGGGTTAATCGAGCACCCCGACCAGATAGCATGGGATATCAGCAAGTCCCATAATATCGAATCAGATTTGAATAATGACAGAAGAATCCTGAATTCGGCGAAGACTGATAACAATCCCCGGTATGGCCCGGGGAGAGGTTGGAGTGCCGTCCACATGATCGGAGGTGAACGTTCGTGAGTATCGATATCAACCATGAGATACCTTTCACTGACAAGACCCGGAGGGCGATGCTGGACCGGTATGCAGAAATTCGTCAGAATATCCGTTCCATCCAGTTTTCGATGGCGGAAGAGGAAGGGGCCAGGGACCCGGCATATGTCTTCAATGAAATGAAATGCCTGTCAGACACGTTGTCGGAAATCATGGACCAGTATCTCCGTGGTGTCCCGAAAGTACCCCTCTCCCGCTGTCCCCTGACGGGTGCCATGGTCATCCACTCCCTGGACCTCTTCGGCATTGATGGCCCGTGGTGGGACTCAAAATATCCAGCCCGGCCTGTGGAGGACCTGCCCCAGACTTTTATCGACGTAAAAGGGGCGATGCATCTGAACGAACCTATAGAAGAGACGCCGTTTGTTGTCCGGCCTGGTCCGGACGTCCCGTTTGTCATCCCTTCGGTTCTTCAGCAGGTCGGTGTCATTGCCGTGTTGTCCTCTGTCAAAGTAGGCAACCATGACGGGTATGTCACCTGTTATTTTTCAGAAGAGAAGGGATCCGTTTCCCTTGTCGGGAATCCCTGGGGCATGGCAGTACATTCGCGGACTGATGAAGGGGACAACCAGTTCGGATGGGTCGAGGTGGATATCCCGTCGAATCTCATGGATTTTGACCTGGAGAAATGGATCGTGACCGGTAAACTGCAATGGATCAGCCCCCTCGATCCCATGCTCCTCCTCCACACCGGCGTAGAGGACTGCCCATATATCTGCCTGGAGGGAGTTCGGAAGAACCAGGTCATCTATAACGGGGTGCGGGTGTTTCAATGACCAGACACAGGAAGTTTTCCCATGGATGCAGGACCCTTCTCTCACCAGGCGCTAATGGCTGTCCAGGATACGGGGAAACCTGTCGGGAATGGAGATATGGTATGCGGGTACTAAGGAGCGAAGCTGGAAGCAGGACATTGAAAAAAATTAGTACTGGTCCAGTCAGGAAAATGCAGGATATAATAGGGAAGAGAGGCTGAAAAGATGTCTGTTACGAAGCGATATTGCCCGAAGTGCGGGACGGCGAACCCGGGCGGTGCCAGGTTCTGCCGGAAATGCGGTGAACATTTCACGCAAGCCCCGGAGAATGAGGGGGATACCCTCCAGAAAGCAGTAGAAGTGGTTGATAAAGTCTCTTCGACGGTGTCCCGGGCAGAATCAACCATGAATGCGGCCGGCCAGGCAGTCCGGGCGGCTGGTGCCGTCACCCAGATGGTGGTCCAGCCTCCGGCGAAATGGGACGTCGTGGTGGGGGAGATGCCGCCGGAAATCGGCAAAAAAATCCTGGAGACAGGGGTGTCGGTGGCCGGCGACAAAATCGAACAGGAAGTGAAGAAGATGGTGCAGGAGGAAGCCGCCCTCCAGCCCCCGAAGGGCGGGCCAGGGCCTCAGGGAATGCAGCCTCCCCCTCAGCAGGCCCCGCCCGCACCACCGTCCCGGACAGTCATCCCTACTGCGGGACCCTCTTCCCCTCCGGCCAGCTGTGGAAAATGCGGTAACCCCCTCACGCCAGGGAAGAAGTTCTGCGGCATTTGCGGGGCTCCGGCAGGAAGCACAGCCCAGGCATCCCCCTTTCATTTCTGCCATGCCTGCGGAAAACAGGTCCCGGCCGGAAAAAAGTTTTGTGGGTATTGCGGACATACGATGGATTGAGTTATTGCGGACAGCCCTTTTCACCCGCATCAGGTAATTTTTTTTAGGAATTGTTCAGGTTCAACTGCAGGATACTGGTACAATGACGTCAAACTCATAACTTGTGACAGATCAGCACCAGAAAATTGATAATCAGGAAAAAACCTGCATCCTGAATTCAATCCGTTCCTGCCATCATCGAAGATCGTAATCGCACCATCAAAGACTAATAATATCGGATTGCCGGGCAACGGGCAGAGAACACCCTGCTGCACGCTAAAATCCCGCACTCCCCGCTTTACTCCACCTTGAACTTCCGGTTTGCCTCCATGGCAGCTGCCGCCACCTCGTTCACGGTCTGGATCATCCCGGCTATCTCACCGATTGAAGCAGCCGATTCTTCCGTACCGGCAGCGGCCTCACCCGCCTCCTTTGCGGTCTCGTCGATCAGGCTTGCCACTTCATGGACGCTGGCAGTAATTTCCTCGGTCGTCGCAGCCTGTTCCTCGGAGGCTGCTGCAACATCGGACGCGCTGTTCGCAACGGTTTCAGCCGCTTTCTGTATCTCACGGAATGCGTTAAGGGCCTGTTGCGATTCAGCGACACCTTTGCCGACAAGGCCTTTTGCCGCCTCCATAGCGCCTGTTGCCTTCATGGTGGCGTTGTTCAGCTGAGTGATCATCTCTTCGATTTTCTCGGCGCTGCTTCGGGAGTCCTGGGCAAGGGACTTGACCTCCGCTGCGACAACGGCAAAGCCCCTTCCATGATCGCCTGCCCGGGCCGCCTCTATGGCGGCATTCAGGGCGAGGAGGTTGGTCTGGTTGGCGATATCGCGGATGAGCTCGATGATCCTGCTGATGTCGGTCATCTGTTTCTCGATGTCCTTGACAAGGTTATACACCTCGTTGGTGCCCGCTGACATCTCTTCCATGTCCTTGCTGACGGTCTCGGCAAGGACCGCCCCTGCCTTGGCCGAGGTGTTCGCGTTGTTCGCCTGGGACGAAACGCTCTCCATGCTTGACGTGATCTCTTCGACCGATGCACTCATGTCCTGCATTGCCTTGGATATCTGATCGATCGCCTCGGCTGATTTCTGGGCATTTCCTGATACTACCCCTGCATTCCTGGCTATCAGGTTCACGGTCCTGGAGGCTTCCTCAACGCTCCTGGTCGCCTTTTCAGAAGTCAGTGTCAGGTCCTGCATCTTTTTGTTGACGTCCCTGATGTTCACCTGGAGACTCCCGATAATTCCGCGGACTCCGTCACGGAGCTTGACAAGCAGGTCATAACTCTCTTTCGTGTCCTCGTCGGGATCTGAAAGGCGATAGCGTGGAGTCAGGTCTCCCTGTGCCATGATGGCATA
Source organism: uncultured Methanospirillaceae archaeon (assembly GCA_949319355.1). Classification (GTDB taxonomy): domain Archaea; phylum Halobacteriota; class Methanomicrobia; order Methanomicrobiales; family Methanospirillaceae; genus KLAP105. The sequence goes on from CASGHA010000049.1 coordinate 6,208, forward strand.
GATATGGGACAACTCCTCGACTTCATTGGCCATGTAATTCGCGACCTTGATCATCCTCGTGAGGTTATTGTATGAAATAAAGACATACTCCAGTTCGCCCTTTTCGTCAAACAGGGGAATAATAGTCCGCAAAACTTCGATCCTGCCAGCGGGAACCTCGAGGGAGGACTGACCGTGGACCGCACGTTTATTGGTTATGGCGTCCTGGAAGGTCTCTCCGGAGTCCTTCAGGTACTTAATGAGGCCCATGTCCTTGAAGTCGGTCAGTTTAATCGACAGGACCTTCTCCCGCGGGATGCCGGTGATAGTGACAAACTCGGTATTCGTTTTTACGTTTCAGTTGCTTGTCCACGAGCAGTAGTGCGAGGGGATTTGCCTCGAACATGGCATCGAAGTGCCTGACATCAACCATTTTTATACCCTCCCTGTAGTGAACTGCCATTTTCATTTAAAAAAAGGTAATCCTATGTGACTACAGGCGGATCAAATGGAAGGGAACGGCATCTTTTCACGGGATATCCTGTGCCAGGGACGGCGATAGGTCCGGATTATGTTCTTCGGGAATGATATCCCCCGGGGTCCCGGTTCAGGATCGCTGTGTCCCGGAGAAACCAATCAGATCTGAATGCAGATTACCGGAACGGAAGAGTTGAGGCCGGGATCAGCTCTTCCCGGTGTACCTCCATCCCCCTTCAGGCACGGTGATATCGAACCGTGCCCCCTTTCCTGGTTCACTGTTCTCGGCAATCGTGATGCCGGTGATCGCGAGGATTTCACGGGAAAGGAAGAGGCCGAGGCCGGTGTTCTTGCCATATCCCCGGGTAAACAAGGGTCCCCTGTCATCTGCAGTGATGCCGGCTCCGTCATCCTCCACGGTGATGATAAGGTTCTCCCCTTCTCTCTGGTCGGTAATCCGGATCGTGGTCATCTTCTCACCACCGTACCGGAGTGCATTCCCGAAGAGGTTATAGAACACCCGCACCAGCATTGGATCAGCGAATACCTCGAGCGAGGGGTCTCCCCGCTCGACCCGGATGGTGCCGAGGGGGAGCTGGGGCAGGACCGAACCGGTGAGTTCCCATACGTTCTGCCATGCCGGGGCATGGATGCCAAGGTCCTCGTAGTCCCTGGTGAACGCGATCAGGGCAGAGATGGCCGAGATCGTCTCGGTCGCCTTCCGGCTGAGGTCGGCAAGACAGGCAGGGTCATCCCGCGACCGCCGGGAGAGCTCAATAAACCCG
>CASGHA010000050.1 GCA_949319355.1 uncultured Methanospirillaceae archaeon
TCCGGCTGCCGGTTATAACGGCGAAGATTCCTTCTCCTTCATAGCAAAAGACGCTTCTGCAGATTCAGATCCGGCTATTGTCTCGATTACCGTCAATGAGGTCAACGAAGCCCCGGTCCTTACACCAATCGGTGACAAATCTGTCGATGAAGGCCAGATCCTCCAGTTCACCCTCTCGGCCTCGGACCCGGACAGCCCCACCCTGACGTTCTCTGCCGCGAATCTCCCTGAAGGGGCGTCCCTCTCCGGGACCGGATTCAGCTGGACCCCGGCAGACGACCAGGCAGGCACCTACGAAGTAACCTTCACAGTGAGCGACGGGACGCTGACCGATGAGGAAACCATCACGATAACGGTACTGGATGTATCCCAGGTGATCCGGGCAACCGTGAACATCGACCCTGACACGCTCAACCTGAAAAGTAACGGAAACCCGGTAACCGTCTCTATCGATCTCCCGTCAGGATTACCCGCCCGGGACATCGTCATCGGGTCCCTGCGACTCGAAGGTCTGGAAGTCCTGAAAAAGAACAATAAATACTCTTCAGAAATACAGGGCACTACCCTGATGGCACAGTTTTCACGGCAGGACCTCAAACAGAAACTCTCCCCGGGAGAACAGACACTCACCCTGACCGGTTCCCTTACCGACGGGAGGACATTCTCCGGTCATGACACTATCAGGGTGAAATAATCCCTCTTTTCGATCTTTCTTTTCAATTTCACCCGGACCGGGGAATACACAAGACATCCTGCCAGGACATCCCGCCCTTCAGAGACGAACCTTTCGTCAACGATAAAAAGAAAGAGACGTTGCCCCGGGTCACCCGTTCAATACGAAGATGCTGTAGTTGAGGAGGGTTGCAAACGAGACCCACAGGATGTACGGGACAAGGAGGATACCGGCAAGCTGCCGTATCCTCATGAAGACCAGGATGCAGGCGAGGATGGCTATCCAGAGGAGAAGGATATCGATGAGACCGAGGAGCGGGGACTCGAGCCCGAAGAAGAAGTAAGACCAGAGGACATTGAGGAGGAACTGGAAAGCAAAGATTGCGATGGCCGGTTTAAACCACCGGGACGCACGCCCGTCCATCAGGACCAGGTAAAGGGCGATCCCCATGAGGGTGAAGAGCGTTGTCCATGCCGGGGCGAACAGCCATCCCGGCGGATTAAACCAGGGCTTCACAAGCGATGCATACCACGAGTCTGGTCCTGTGGTTGTGAAGACCGACCCGGTGGCCCCGATGACATTGCAGAGGAGGATGAGGCCGATGAGCGTGAGAGGTGAGCGGACAAGGGTTTCCTTTTCCATACAACTATGAATGATACCACGCCCGAAGGAGTTTTCGTTTGCTTATCATGAGGAGAAAACACCACTATTCAGGGAGGATTTCTTCACCTTAACAATCATGAGCCAGAAAGTCAGAAAATCAGCCAATTTAAAAATAAGGAGTTAAACGGCAGCAGTGAGGCGGCCCCGGGGAAGAAGACGGAATGGGATCGCAGCACCTGATAAATATGACCCGGAGTGTATAACACGCTAAGGAGAGAGATCCCATGAAAAACACTATCACCGGGACGCATGACCCGGCAGCCCTGGTCAGGAATGCCTGTACGAGACTCGACATCCCCCTGGTCGGGTTCGCACCGGCTGACCGCTGGGAGGACCCGCAGTTTTCATCCCTCGTACCGCCCTCCTTCAGGCCGAAGTCCATCATACCTGAAACACAGAATGTTATCGTCATAGGCCTTCCCGTTCACCTCCCGGTGCTTGAGACCGCCCCGTCCATATTCTACCACGAACTGTACAAGACGGTCAACAGCCTCCTGGACGGACACGCTTACCGGATTGCTGAAGCCCTTAACTCAGAGGGGCATGCATCGACGGCCATCCCGAGAGACGGGTACGGGAGTATCGGGGTAATCAAAGAGAAACCGGTCGCCTTCTTCTCACACCGCCACGCGGCATACCTTGCCGGTCTCGGGACATTCGGGGTGAATAACATGGTCCTCACCCCGGGGTATGGTCCCAGGATACGTTTTACCTCCATCTTTACGACGGCACAGCTGCCACCCTCTGAGGTAATGACAGAGTCCCAGTGCATCCATTGCATGAAATGCGTCGATGCCTGCCCGGCAAATGCCCTTCTGCCCCTGGACTACCCGGAAGGCATCACTGAAAAAAAGAGTTGTGCGACCCGGGCCGAACAGTTGTTCCACCGGCACATCTCGCCGTGCGGTCTCTGTATCAGGGTCTGCCCGGTAGGAGATGACAGAAAGCTCTACGGACGTGAGGACACCGATATCTACGACGAGAACGACGACCGGTTCAGGTCTTTGCATGCGGCATGGACCCACGTGCGGTCGTACGGGTCACGATAGCCGGGCAGCTGTCCTGAAGAAACGGATACACGGCCCAAAAAATGGATTAGGGTATGGAAACCGCTTCCGGGTCCTTCAGTCCTCTCCCCTCTCTCCATGGAACTTCAGGACGGTCGCCGCCCAGGTAAACCCAATAGCACTCCCGGCAAGGACGACCAGGTCCCCCTGGTGGATCCTGCCTTCCTCCAGGGCTTTGGCAAGTCCGAACAGGGTGTCGACAGGTCCCATGTGACCGTATTCCGACATCGTGACCATCGTTTTGTCTTCGGAAAGGCCGAGCATCTCCAGGATGCTCCGCGAAAGACTCCGTTTCACCTGGTTTGTGATGATGAAACTGATATCCGCGGTCGTATACCCGCTCGCTGCAAGCGCCCTCCCGATGACCCGTCCGTACTGCTCCAGGTAGGTCCGGGCAAAAATCGCATCAAGTCCCTCAGGGTCGGTCACTGAGAAGAACCGGTCGCAGAAATCAGGCAGGGGACCGTCAGGGGGCAGCCTGGTCCCACCGAACGGTACTTTCACAAAGTCCACAAGCGAGCCGTCCGTCACGCTCGCATAGGAAAGGAGGCTGTTTCCCGGGCAACCCTTTTTGAGGATGACTGCCGCTGCACCGTCCGCGAACGAGAAACCAGAGACCGTCCGGAGGTTTCGGTAATTGACCACCATCGAGAGCTTGTCGCTCGCTACCACGAGGGCGTACCTTTTTTCCGGATCGCCGAGGAGCAGTTCACGGCAGAGGTGCAGCCCGAAGTTCCCCCCGTTGCAGCCGTTCCTGACTTCAAAGGCATAGGCATTGACCGCCCCGACCGCGTCCTGGACCTTTGCCGCCGGCGACCAGAACCGGTAATCGGTGTAACCGAGGCTGCAGTAGGCGACGATATCGATCTCATCAGCGTCTATCCCGGCAGCTGATATGGCTTTCCTGGCCGCCATGGTCCCCATGTAAGCAGGGTGCTCGTCAGGTCCGGCAACATGCTTCCTGAGGACCCCGATCTTATCCTCGAAGACCGACACGGGGATGCCGCTCCATTCAGCCATTTCCCTGCTCGTGACCGTCCCCTCCGGAATGTGATACCCGGCCGAAACGACCCCCACCGTTTCCCTGCCACCCCTGCCACTCACTTGAACCACCACCAGAAGGCCTCTTCTCCTTATCTGCTGGGATTTCCGGGCGGTTAATAATTGCCGGGACGGTATCTCTGCGCCCTTTCACGGAAGGCCTGCTGCCGGGCCGCTGGCACGGAGAGGGGCTGAAGACGAAAACAGGGTCTTTTATTGGAGCAGGATGAACATGGGAGTATGGATTCGTCCATCCTGCAGAGCCTCATCACCCTCTTCCAGATGATCTGCGTAATCATCATCTTCGCCTATCTCTTCACCAGGAGCCGGTATTTCCTCGAGGTCCTTGAACATCACCCGACTCTCCTCACCCAGGCAATTCTTATCGTGGTTTTTGGTCTGCTCTCCATCTACGGGACGATCAGCGGTGTCACCCTGTACGGAGCGGTCCTGAACGTCCGTGACCTCGGGCCCATCATCGCCGGACTCGCATGCGGCCCGTACATCGGGACAGGTGCCGGGCTCATCGGAGGGGCCTATCGCTTCTCGCAGGGAGGTCCCTACATGTACACCGGGTTCATCGCCCCCGTCATCTCAGGCCTTGTCGCCGGTATCGTATACCTCGCCAACAAACGGGCCTTCGTCTCCACGAAGCTGGCGGTCATCTTCACCATCCTCATGGAGTCCTTCATCTCCATCATGGCGATAACCCTTGTTACCGCCCCGTCTCAGGTTGTGACCATAGCAACGGTCGTCGCCATACCGATGATCATCATCACCACCGTGGCGGCATTCATATTCTCCACCATCATCCACAACCTCCTCAACGAAAAAAGAGTCGAGAAAGAGAAAATAGCCCTTGAAACAGAGATCGCCAGAAAGAACGCGGAACTGGAAATTGCAGCCGACATCCAGAGGAGTTTCCTTCCTGAGACCCTGCCTGAAACACAGGGTTTCGACATAGCGGCACGCAGCCTGCCTGCCAAGGAGGTCGGAGGGGATTTCTTCGATGTCATTCCCCTGGAGGTCATCCCCCTTTCCGGCAAAAGGACGGGAATGATGATCGCCGACGTATCAGGAAAAGGTGTTCCGGCGGCCCTGTTCATGGCCCTTTCGAGGGTCATCGTCCGGGTGACCGCGACCTGGTTTCCGACGCCGGGAGCCTCAATGGCCCGGGCGAATGCCATCATCACGAGCGATTCGAAGAGGGGGATGTTTGTCACGATTTTTTACGGCATCCTCGATGGTGACCGGCATACCCTGACCTATGTAAACGCAGGGCATAACCCGCCGATGCTCTACCGGGCCGGTTCCGGTGGGATCGAGACCCTTCCGGCGACCGGGATAGCCTTCGGCATCATGGATGACGCCGAGTACGGCGAGGCTACCGTCGGCCTGTCACCCGGAGATGTCATCGTCCTCTAGACCGACGGGGTGACCGAAGCGGTCAACGGCAAAGACGAGATGTTCGAGACCGAACGGTTAAAAGAGGTCATACAGGGGTATCACTCATCGCCGGCCGATACAATCGCCGACCGGATCATCCAGGAGGTCTTTTCCTTCAGCGGGGACCAGCCCCAGTTCGATGACATTACCCTGATGGTGGTCAGGGTACTATAACGACAGTACAGGTTGGATTTCACCGACCCGCATTTTCTCCTTATATGGCCTGGTTTCTGAACCCGACAACGGGATTGGACCCCGCTCCGGCTCTGCACAAAACCATACCGGGAGGAGGGGTCCCTGACAAGGATATTTTTATCATCAGGGGCCGAATCTTCAGGTAATAATACCGGGGTTATCCTATGTCGGACAAAAAGACAACCATCATCATTATCTCGGTACTCCTGATCGTTTCGTTCCTGTTGTACCTGCTCCATTACCTGGTCTTTCACGACCTGCACCATATCGAGATCTATTTCCTCGGAGACCTGGCCTTCCTTTCAATCGAGGTACTGCTCGTAAGCCTGGTCATAGAACGACTTATCGAGCTGCGGGACAGGAAGTCACGGGAAGAGAAGCGGCATATGATCATCGGCACCTTTTTCTCGACCATGGGGACGTACCTTCTCACCTATTTCTCTGACAGCGACCCGGGCCTGGAAAAGATGAAATCAGAGCTCCTCATCTCGGAGGCCTGGACAGGTGAGGAGTTCACAAGGGTCGCAGGGGTCCTCTCAGAGTATCCCTGCTCTATCGACCTCGGGAAGATCGACCTCGACGGCCTGAAGGCATACCTGTCCGGGAAGGAGGAGTTCATGGTCCGCATCCTTGAAAACCCCTTCCTGGTCGAGCATGACCAGTTCTCGGAGCTGCTGCTCGCTACGTTCCACCTGACCGAGGAGCTCGACCATAGGAAGGACCTGGTCAACCTCCCGGAAAACGATTACCGGCACCTCAGCGGGGATATCTGCAGGGTCTACCGCATCCTCATCAGCCAGTGGCTGGAAAACGTCCGGCACTTAAAAGAACACTACCCGTACCTTTTCTCGCTCGCTTTGAGGACAAACCCGTTCGATGAAAAGGCCAGTCCTATTATCCCCTGATCCTCTCGTTTTTCAAGGCTGCCCTTTCGATCTGCAGTCAGCCGCCTGTAGGAGAAGGTACAAAACGATGGGCGGCGTTTTCAGCCTTCATAAACTATTTGGCCAAGTCGCGGCCTTTCGTTCCCGACCTCGTACAGGTACTCCTGTCGCTCTCGCCATCCCTGGGCATGGACCTGACATCCCTGAATAGTGGGAGACCAGGGAAGGCGGTTGTTGCACAACAAATCAATACATATTTAAGGAGGTGAACGGTTCATTGTAATATTGTCGATATGACTTAAAGCTATCCGGTCAGGGCAACCGGAAAAGGAAACTTGTCAGGGACTTCCTGCAGGGGACCCTGCATGAAAGGCCGCAAGGGTTAAAAAAAGGTGTTAAACGGAGATTCTTTCATGGCAGAGACTATTCGGGCACTTATTATCGAAGACAGCGAGGACGACGCGAACCTCATCGTGTACGAGATGGAAAAGGGGAACATTGTAACCGTCCACAAAAGGGTTGAAAACCTCAGTGGACTCGAGGATTCCCTTCAGAAAGACACCTGGGACATCATCATCTGTGACTACACGGTCCCGGGGTTCGGTGCCATCCCGGCACTTGAATATCTCAGTGAGAACGGAATTGATATCCCGGTCATCGTCGTTTCAGGAGTTGTCGGGGAGGACGTGGCCGTCAGTATCATGAAGGCCGGTGCCAAGGACTTTATTGTCAAGGGGAATTATTCCCGCCTCCTCCCGGCCATAAGGAGAGAAATCAAGGACCACAGGGAACTGACCGCCAGGAACGAGGAGGTCAGTCGTCAGACCCACGAGGTTGAAAAACAGCGGCAGCTTGCCTTTACCATGGTCATGCAGAACCCTCAGCCGCTCCTTATCATGACCAGGAAACTCAAGATCAAGCTCGCGAATGATGCGTTCCCGAAGATGAGCGGGTACACTAAGGCCCAGCTCGAGGCCATGAGCGCACACGATTTCAAGATCCTTGAAAAGAGCGGTCATGGCATCAAGGAGGCACTCGAGACAAAACTGGGTGTTACGGGAGACGTCGTCGTCCAGTTCCCATCAGGGATCCATTACCTCGAGCAGCATACCATCCCTCTCCTTGACTCGAACGGCGAAATCGTGAGCCTTATGGCCGTGTATAACGACAACACGGACAAGCGCAAACGGGATGCCGCAGCACAGGTTCTCGCTCTGTATACGACCCGGTACCTCCAGACCCTCGGAAAGAACCTCGACCTTCTCGCCCAGGGTGATTTTAACCTGGACCTGAATCTCGAGGACGCTTCCGATGAGACCAGGGCTGCGCGGGACGAGTTCCAGGTCACCAATAACAGCCTCCTCGAGGTAAAGACCGCCCTCGAACGACTCATTGATGACTCGAACAACCTCTCGAAGGCAGCGGTCGAGGGAAGACTCGCAACACGGGCTGATGTTGCGAAACACAACGGGGGGTACAGGAAGATCATCGAAGGAGTGAATGTTACCCTTGACTCCGTCATCAACCCCTTGAAGGTAGCGGCAGATTACATCGACCAGATATCAAAGGGTACCATCCCGCAAAAGATTACTGATGAATACAAAGGGGACTTCAATATCCTCAAAACGAACCTCAACAACTGTATCGATGGCCTGAAAGGGCTCGTTGAAGCAAATGAAACCCTCGCGAGGATGGCTATCAACGACCACACCCGGGGTGTCGAGGGGAATTACCAGGGGATATTCGCCGAGGTCAAGACCCATGTGAACCTTGTCCGGGAACGGGTCAATCATATCGGCGATTCCATCGAGCGGATAGGGAATGGGGATGTTGGAGAGTACGAGGCATATAAGAAGGTAGGGAGACGCTCGGAGAATGACAGGCTCGTCCCCGGTTTTATCAGGACCCTTGGGGCCCTTAACCTACTTGTCGAGGACGCAAATACGCTTGCAAAGGCAGCTGAAGAAGGCAACCTTAAGAAACGGGCGGATGCGTCCAGGCATAGCGGCGAGTACAGGAGAATCATCGATGGTGTAAACAGGACTCTTGACACGGTAATGGCCCCGGTAACAGAAACACTCCGTGTATCCAAAGAATTTGCCAACACAAACTTTTCAGCACGTTTCGATCCTTCTCTCAAGGTTGAAGGCGACTGGATAGCCTTCAAAGATTCTCTCAACAATGTCGGCATCTCGGTTTCTGCAGCGGTCAACCACATTAACACGCAGGTGATCGACCTCGCTTCTTCCGCCGAGGAGGCAAATGCCTCAATAGAGGAGGTCGCGTCCGGGTCGGCCCAGGTCGCAAAGAACGCCGCCGGAGTCAGCACGAATGCCGAACGCGGTGATGAAAGCGCGAAACAGGTCTTAAAAGCCATGGAGGACCTCTCGTCCACGGTCCAGGACGTTGCGACCAAGACGGAGTCGGTCTCGAGACTTGCGGTCGATGCCAACAGCCTCTCGAAGAAGGGAGCTGAACTGGCCCGTCAGGCGGACGCCGGCATGGTGGGCATCACTCAGAACGCCACCGATGTCGAGAACATCGTGAACGAGATCAATGCCGAGATGAACCGGATAGGAAAGATCGTCGGCCTTATCACAGACCTTGCCAACCAGACCAACCTCCTTGCCCTCAATGCCGCCATCGAGGCGGCCAGGGCGGGGGACGCCGGGAGAGGATTTGCCGTCGTTGCGACCGAGGTCAAGTCCCTTGCCCAGGAGTCCCGGGCCTCGGCCGAAAACATTGCTGAGATGATCGGGACCCTCGAGCAGAAAACGAAGGCGGCCGCAGGAGCAGCTGCAGAAGCCGGCAAAACGGTCAAGGAAGGCAGTGCCATCCTCACTGAAACCCTCGGTGCCTTCAACATGATCGTGAAGTCCATCGGGGAGATCACAAGGAATGTCGAGGATGTCGCCAGCTCAGCCGAGGAACAGGCCGCATCGGTCGAGGAGATCACGGCAAGCGTTCATGAGATGACAGGGGCCATCCAGGGAACGGCACGCGAAGCGGTTGATGCCGCAGCGGCCAGCGAGGAGTCATCGGCGGCGATAGACCAGATAAGCAAGATCATCGGGAACGTGAACGTCATCGTGGACAACGTGTCCAAGGAGATGTCAAAGTTCAAGGTCTCATAAGGCCCTTCGTTCCTGTCTCCAGCCTGACAGCCTTACCTTTTTTAAGTACCATCTTCGCAGTCATTACCAACCACGGAACTATCTAAAAGGGCCATCTGGCATTGTTGTTTCAAAAAAACGGAGTTCTTTTTACCAGGAAGGATCCTGAAAAGAGCGGTACTACAACGACTTTCCGCACCGGCTGCAGAAACGTGACCCTGGCCTGACCGGGTTGCGGCATGACGGGCATACCGGCCCCTGGGGGGGTGCGGTTGACGGTGCTCCCGTGACCCTGGCGCCGCACCGGCCACAGAACGATACTCCGGCTTTCAGGGGCTTTCTGCAGGACGGGCATAGTAGTTGTGAGAAAACGGGAACCGGACGGCCATGGGTGTGGACCCCTGACTCATTGGAGGTGGTGTTGTGGCCGCATTTCACGCAGAACCTGGCACCAGGTTTGAGAGGGGTGCTGCAGGCAGTGCAGAACCTCGCAGTTTCCGGTTCTTGCCGGGGTTCCTGGACGGAAGTAGGCCCCGGAGACTCTTTATGTTCCTGTTCCGGCGGGTGAACTGCTGCAGGGGTAACAGCCGGGTGGGCGGTAACAGGCCCGGTATCTTCATCTTCCTCCTGGACTTTGACCTGGTCTTCCCATGCGACGTTACTCCGGTCGAGGAATATAGCAACCACTTTCTGGAGCTTTTCGACCTGTTCCTCGAGCGGGGGCGTGAAGGCATCGAGCCAGTGGGCCGTGCCGATGTAGTACTGCAGGGCCTTCGAGGGCTCTACCGCCTCCACCCTGAAGGGGATGATGACGATGTTGTTATTGAAGGCACGCTGGACCTCGCTCATGATGTGCGGGGACTTGTTCGTGATATCGGAAAAGACGAGGACGAATATACGGCTCGAATCGATGGCGTCATAGAGTGCTTCCGCAAAGTTCTGTCCGGGAAGGATGTCCCTCGGTGCCATCCAGCAGCGGTACTGCTGCTGTTCGAGGCTGGCGCATATTGAATCCGCCACCGCCTTGTTCTCTGAGGGATAGCTGATGAAAATCTCGTGCACCATGGGGAAGCGCATTATCCCTATGTAAAAAAAATGCTATATAGGTATCGAGAAAGAAAACCATTCCCGTTCCTTCCGATTCAGGAATATAATTCCCACCTGCTGCTCCGAATGAATTATTACGAAACCTGTGTAACGGGAATCATTCATGATACCACTCCTGGTCCTCGCCATCGCCCCGGGCATCTTCGTCCTCTGGTATTTCTACCACCGCGACCGGTACGAGCCCGAACCACTCACCTGGGTCGTGAAGGTGTTCATATACGGGGCCCTTGCGACCGTTCCCGCAGTCCTCCTTGAACTGCCCTTTCCTGAAGGATTTCTCTCCACGGTTGTCGCAGCACCCGTCATCGAAGAATCAATGAAATTCCTGGTGGTGTACCTGACGGTCTTCCGCGACAGGGAGTTTGATGAACCCGTTGACGGCATCGTATACGCGGTCGCCGCGGCACTCGGATTCGCAACGGTCGAGAATATCTTCTATGTCATGGGGGGCGGCTTCGAGACAGGAGTGCTCAGGGCGTTCCTGTCAGTCCCGGGCCACGCCCTGTTTGCCGTCTTCTGGGGGTATGCGCTCGGTGTGGCAAAGTTCCGGCCGCGTTCAGAATGGCCGGTCCTTTTAGGAGGAGGCATCGCGGGAGGAATCCTTATGCATGCTGCCTTCAACGGGCTTCTCTTCTTCGGAAATATCGCAGGACTGGTCGTCGTCGGCATCTTCGTGGTGCCGTTCGGGTGGTGGATGGCCCACAGGAACATCATCAGGGCTGAAAACCACCCGGCCTGTGCGAAGTTCTCGAAGAAGGGAATGTCAATCGAGCCTCTGCCACAATCCCCTCCCTCACAGAAAACCTGTCCAGAGTGCGGGTCGGCCGTCAGGTCTGGTGCACGCTTCTGCAACCAGTGCGGCGTTGAGGTCAGGGGCATGAATGAACACCCTGCGGGCGTACAGGAAACAAATGATGGACCAGGCCAGAGCTGCCCCGGGTGCGGAAAAAATATCCCGGAGGGCTCAAGGTATTGCATCCACTGTGGTTCCGGGCAGGAGGGATTAAAAGGGCATCCCGACGACGGACCATTGACCTGCCCGGTATGCGGAGAGGAGGTGACAGAGGGTACCTGGTTCTGTACCGGGTGCGGCATCGACCTTCAAAAGGCCGTTAAGAAATAAACCGGACAATTGGGTGAGCCCTCGGAGAATTTTTGTCTGTGACCCCGTCCATACTTCCAAAATGAGAGGTCATGGTGGGAGGGGCATACGATTGCCGACCCTCTCCCGGTGCATCAGGGGGAGGGGCCCTGACCTGAAGCGTTCCTGACGGACCCGGATGCCCCATGGGGCCATGGTCCGGTCTTTCGGGCATATCTTTTAATTGAAGGATGAAAAAGGTAAATATATGGCTGCTCGCTTTTGCGAAAACTGCGGTGACCCGGTATCGGCAGATGAAGTGTTCTGTGAAAAATGCGGAAACAGGATAGAACAGGCCTCCGGAGGGCAGACCTCACCTCCTCCTGCATACCAGGCCCAGCCCCCCGTTGCAACACAACAACCAAAACAGACGAAAAATCCCATCGTCGCCGCGTTGCTGTCATTGCTAATCTGCGGTGTCGGCCAGATGTACAATGGCCAGTGGAAAAAAGGGATCGTCCTCCTGGTCGGTGTCATCATCCTTGCATATTTAATAGGTATATTTGCCATCGTTGTCACGCTGTTTGCCATTTATGACGCGTACACGACCGCGAACAAGATCAACAACGGGGAGCAGGTCAAGGACCTCTTCTAGAGGACCGGGACCAGCCGCCTTTTTGTGACGGGATGAACCTCTCCCGCTGGGAATATGACCTCTTTAAGAATGGGGAAGGTCCCCTGAAGGGCCTTCAACCACCAGAATTTCCTTTTCAGGATACGATACAGGAACCCGGGATTACCTGGGACGGCGGTTGCCTCGTGCAAGGTCCCGTCAAGAAAAAAGTATTGGTACTGAAAGAGGTTATACGCCCTGACCAGCCGGAAGCGTCTCCCACTGGGTGATGAACGAGTCAAGCACTTCGGAAGACCACTCTGCCGGGTTTCCGTACTTCTTCAGGAAATCAAGCATGAGGTTCATCTCGCACAGTGAAAAAAATTCATCGATACGGCGAATACCCATTTTCTCCTGGCGATTGATGTTTACTGCTTCCATATACGTTTGAAGCATTACATGATAACTCTATAAATAGATATTGAAGAAAGTTTATATATAATATGATAATTACGGTTGTCCAGCCCTTTGATTGCCATGAGAGCGTCGTTTACAGGAATAAAAAAAAGAGGAAAACTGCTGCCCCGCTATCAAAAACAGACTATTAATATTAACAGAATCGAGCGGGAAAGGATTAATAGCCGATATTCAGGAAAGATACTTTCTGATCACAAAGGCACCACCCTTATTACCGGTCAGGGTGCGGGCTGTTGCGCGATCAGGATACAAAGAAGTGGACTGGAATACCATTTGGGAGCCCCCGGTCGTTCCAGGACACCGGGAGGGTGTCACCATGGAGGAGAGGAATGAGTGATCACCTCAAGGAGGAAGTCATGCAACATTTTGCGATGATGGAACATGCGTATGGAGTGAGGATCCTCGACAAGGAGGATGCCTGCCGCCACATCCTCCGTGCTACCGGGAGCCGCCGCGAGGTACTCACCATCGCCCTTGCCCTCAATAACTGGATGGCGGTCAACAACCTTCGGGGAAACGTCCGGATCGGGACAAAGACCGTACAGGATATCATTGCAGCGACAGTCGGACGGTGGTAGCACCACGGTGGGGTCCAGTGGTGCACTCTATTACGTGTTTCGCATATACCGGAAATACATCAGGGCTTGTTCACCCGGCCTTCACTTTCACCCTACATGCCCATCATCTTTTTTCGGAGAATACAGACATACACTGAACTGTATGACAGAAGAGATCACCCTTGTCGATATTCCAGCGCAGAAGGTCCTCGGCATGGTGCGGACCGGAAATTACCACCTTATTCCCGGGATGATCATGGCCATCTACAACCACATCGCCTCACACCAGGTCTGCATTACAGGCCCGCCTGTGTTCATATGCCATGAGACCTCCCCCAAGAGGTCAAAACCGCAATCGAACAACACAACGCCATGGTCGAGGTCGCCTGGCCTGTTGCTGGACCTGTCACGGAAACCGAAGAGATCAGGTCCTATGACCTTCCCGGAGGTACGATGGTCCATGCCGTGCACACAGGACCATACGAGACCTGCGAGCCTACTTACCACCGGATATTTGCATGGATAGCGGAAAACGGGCTGTGTATCAGCGGTCCGGTACGTGAGGTCTACACAAACGACCCGCGGATGGTCCGGCCGGAGGAGCTCATCACCGAGATATTCATCCCTGTCAGGGAGTGACCCTATCCCCTCCATCCTTTCAGGGGGGATACGATAACAGGGCGATATGGAAAGAACTTCCCGTTAAAGTGAGGGGGTTGCCCCATGCGGAAAGAAAGACCTTCATCCGGAAAATACACCTTCCCCAGACGTGCTCTGTCCTGGCGCTTCCACAACGATACGACCTTACATATTAATCCACACAGACGACGCACCTACAGTCTGACTATGACCAGGATTCCACGGTACCTCTGCGTTCTGTTCGTACTGGTTCTGTTTTTCCAGGCGGCGTCAGGTTCCATCGCGGTCAAGGACCTTACCATCAGCCCTGCAGGAAATCTCATATCCGGCCAGGACCCGCCGGAGGAGGTCAGGGTAGCGTTTGGTATCACGTTCTTCCCGGAAGGCGGTGAGACCTTCCCGAACGACGATACCCTCCATATGAACACGGACCTCGAAAACGCCAAGTGGTCCTACATTAAAATCCAGGACGGATTTCCCAGTCCGCCCACGGTCGATGCAGGCAAAAACCTGAACATCCAGGGCTGGGACCTCTCCTACCCGAAGTCAGTCACGATGGCACTCGCGGTGAACCTCACCGGTACCGTTCCCGCTGTCACCTCTTCAGGTAAGAAGACCGTACTCAGGGTTACCGAGGGAAGTGCCAGCGGCGTCGTCCCTGGGTCGGAGTTCATCAGGGAAGCAAATGTCGTCCTGTCGGGAAGCTCGCCCCTCCACTCCTCGACCGCGACCGAGACACCCACACCCGCGGTCCAGACGACCGTTCCTACTCCTTCTCAACCAGTAAAGCCAGCGGGAGGACCTGACTCAGTGGCCATTTCAGGAATTCTCCTCACCCTGGTGATCCTGCTTATATCGTTCATCCCGCTCGGACTCCTTGTCTTCCATGACCATTTCGGCCTTGGCAGGATGTTGTACCCTGTAGAGGACAGGCAGCGGATGATCGTGTCGGCTATTCAGGCAGTCTGTGGTATCGGCCTGATACTCGCGCTGCTGACGCTGCAAAAAATGTTCGGTATGCAGGCCGGGTCGGGCAATGGAACTGCCACCATCATAACCCTCGTCACGCTCTTCCTGGTGTCATACCTCGCCCTTTCGGCGCTGGCGTTTGCGGTCGGCACCTTTATCAACCGGGCTTTTGTATGGACAATCCGCATTCACCAGGTCGTTGCCCTCCTCGTCCTTGTCCTATCGCCCGTCGTGCTCATTCTCTACGGAAAAGACCTCGATCCAGCGGCACGGACCACGGCAATGGTTGTTGCACCGGTGGCGGCTCTTGTTTCGGGCATCACGGCCGTCTGGCTTGACCGCTCATTAAACGATGAACTTGGGAGGGACGACTGGGTGGCACGGGTCTTCGACCTCTTCAGACGGACCAGGCACAGGACCGCTCCCCTTCAGGAAGAAGAAAGCCCGGTCGGCTCGGCTCTTGCCATCCTCAACACGAGGCTTGCGAAGGGAGAGATCACCCTTGAAGAATACAACCAGATGAAAGACGCGAT
>CASGHA010000051.1 GCA_949319355.1 uncultured Methanospirillaceae archaeon
CTCCGCGAGCTTGTCGCCAAGTCTCTGGATGTGTTTGTACTCCTCGTTCAGGGCAAAATCGGTAAGATTCTTCATTGTTCAGGAGATCGACGATCTGAGATATAGCTTTTGCGGTTTGTGGTGGGGTTTATCGGAATTCTCCTGAAATTATCCCTGCTATCAGACCAATTCCGATTGCTTCGGTCATAGTCGGAATTATGAGGATAATGGCAAGGCAATAAAATGCAATGACCATGTTTGAAGTGATGGGCCCGGGTACCATGAGGAGGAGGTACCTGAAAATAGCCCCTACAGCGAGTAAAATACCAACGATTGCAATATCTCGTGATTTCATGAAAGGTTCTCCTTTGATTCTAGCGTCGCAGCCAGGAATGATAATCCCAAGCTGTAATACATCAATGTATAATTTTATACATTATAGTATAAAAATTATTTTTTTTTGGGCAGTTCTGAAATCTCCCGGACATGAGGTGGATTAAAGATATTGAAAAATCCATTCGGAGAATGGGAGGCTCCATGAACAAAATAGTGATCCCTGCCCTTTTCCTGGCCCTGCTATCCGGAATGGCTGGTATCGTTGCGGCTCATCCGCCGTCAGGAATGGATATCCGTTATGATCAGGGTACCGGGCAGCTCGTGGTTATCGTGGACCATACGGTGGAAAACCCAGGGACACATTTCATCAGGTCTGTCACCCTTGTAAAAAACAAAGGTCCTCAACGGGTGTTTCAATACGACAGCCAGCCCTCTGCGGATAAAGCAGTCTACCGGTTCGATATGCCTGTGAGTGCCGGGGATCAGGTAACCGTATCTGCAACCTGTAACCTCTTTGGCAGTATTGAGAAGACCCTTCCTGCAGAGGGAACAGAAATACCTGGAATAGCCCCGATTGGAGAAATGGGTGGGGTGAATGCAACGGTCACACCCCGAGGATCCACACAAGGGATCTCTCCGTCATCTCTGTGGCCGGTCCATGCTGGCCTCATGGTTCTTGGAGTGCTCGTTGTCCTGGGTGCCGGGGTTCTTGCCGTCCGAAAAGAAATCAGGGGCTGGTACCGGTACCACCGGTTTATTGGCGCTGGTGGCTCCCTTTTAGTAATCGCAGGAATTGCGACGGCTTTCATCATGGTAGCCCAGTCGGGCGGTCCTCACCTTCGTGTTGTGCATGGGATCCTCGGGATGGTCACCCTATGCCTCCTCGTGCTGGTACTGGCTGTGGGGTTCGCCAGGGAATATATACGAAAAGGAGACCCCTGGATGAGGAGATTCCACATCTGGACCGCCAATGCAGCAATCGCCCTGTTGGTCCTCAACATCTTATCCGGTCTTGCCATGACGGTTGGTACTTGAAAGAGGCGGGATGAAGAGCCCTTGGGCCGAAGATACCTCGGACGGGGGCATGGACATGAGGGTTCTTCTCCCTGTGAGGACCTCATCATCCTGATTTCCCTACGTGTTCTTCTCAAGGACAAGGATCCGTCGCGTCAGGCTTTTGTGGACCCGTTGTTCATACCGGCTCCTTATTGGGAGAATCTCCGCGGCGGTCCGGCTTATGTCCCTGTGCGTCACAATGACGGCCGTCCTCCCTGGACGGAGGACCCGGGCAATCTCTGCCAGGGCATCATGGTAGAGTGTTTCAAGGGTGTCAGCGTGGATGATAACGGACTGGCCATAAGGGAGGTCCGTGACAACGGCATCAACCGAGTCATCCGAAAAGGGAAGAGCCGTGGCATCTGCAAGGATGAGCCGGGCGAGGGGACAGTTCAGGTGCGAACCCTCTACCATAGACCGATCCACATCTATACCCACCGGCATGGTACCGATGAGGCCCGCCTCGATAAGTACGCCCCCGGTGCCACAAAAGGGGTCAAGAAGGATCTCACCTGGCATGACCCGGGAGAGGTTCACAAGTGCCCTTGCCAGTCCCGGCATCATGACCCCCGGGTGGAAAAACGGCCGGGTCTTTGGTCGCCGTGCTGCGTATCCGGCAGGGTCCTTCTGGTAGATTTTCCTCCCAAAGAGACACGTACCTCCTGATATGATCACCCGGTACTCCTCCACCGGATTTTTCAGGTCAACCCTGCCGCTGATACAGCCTCCGACAAGCCGTTCAAGCTCCTGTTGCGATGCATCGGAACAATCCCCCTGAATTTTCCGTGCCCGTACCGCAAATGGTGTTCCTGCGGACAGGGACAGGGATCTGACCAGGGCAAGGATTTCATGAAGTGATGCGGGAGACTGTCCAAGGTATTCAGATGCGGTGTGGGTCAGGGACAGACGGGCGAGAGCTGATATATCGGGGCAGTCGGCAAGGACCAGTCGTGGGAGGAAAAGAGTGGGTGAACAGATACAGTAAATTTCACCACAGGGGAGTCCGGGGTGTTCCCCTGACAGTTCAAGAATGATTTTCACGCCTTATTCACTTGTATCTTCAGATGGAAAAGGGAGGGGGTTCAGGGAGTGCTAGAGAACATTATCCATCTGCAGAGTCTTGGGCAGGACCCTGGTGAACACAATCCCGGGATCGTTGTTTTCAGGAGTGATGCTCATGCTGAAGACATCTCCGGCATACAACTTGGGCGTGGTTATCATGTACACAAAGACTTCACCATCGGTCAGGATATCATCGCCGTTTGCATATTTTTTCTCTGTAATCTCCCAGTAGGGCTCGGTCGAAAATGACTCGGTCCATTCCTTGATGGTTGGATTTCCCATATTGATGCCGTCGGCACCCTTTCTCAGCCCCACATCCACCCTGATCTTGGTCACATAGTCCCCAAGGCCCTTGTACGCAATGACAGGCTCAACCAGTTGTATACGGGGAGTTGAAGAAGTCCTTTGCAGCGTGGCGGTTGTCTTAGGGACCGTGGTCCTGGTCGTTGCCACAGCCATGCCCACTTCACTGGTGCCAGCAGTCCGGGTCTTCTGAACGGTGACCGAATGCTCCGGTAGAGGAGTCTTTGTTACCACGGAGGTATTGTTCACCTGGACCTCGTGTCTTTCTGGAGGGGTCGTGGTGACGGACGATGGGGTACTCCCTGGTTTAGGGGTTACAAGCAGTGATTCAAGTAGGTCTCCGGCAAAGACAAGTTGAACCGATGAGGACCCTCCCCTGGGGACATAGACCTGTGTGGACCAGCCCGGCTGGGTTTTATATCTGAATTCCAGCGTATGCAGTCCTTCAGGAACATTCTGGATTGTCAACGGTGTCTGTCCACGGTTTGTCCCGTCCAGGTAGACATCGACTCCTGAATGGGATGATGAAACAACCACGGATCCCTGCCCGGAAACCATGCTCATGCAGCCCGTAGAAAGAACGAGCAGAAGAAGAACTGGTATTGCCACAACGGCTCGCAGCATACATAGTTTTATACTGATCTTATAAATTAACGTTTTTATCCGGTCCATTCAGAAAATAAAAGAAAAAACGTTGAAATCGGGGGGTTCTGGCATTTTCAGGATCAATATGATCCTGAATTGGATCCCGTCCCAGTCGAGGCGACAGTCTTAAGAGGATTATTTTTCCTTCTTTGCCCGGAATGAACTAAAAAACCCCTTTTTACCTTCTTTTTGCCTTTTTCCTTCAATTTCAAGGATTTTTTCGTACAGGTCGCGTTCTTCCTGCGAAATCTGCCGCGGAGTCGTTATCCTGACCCGCACCAGGAGATCACCGGGACGACCCCTCTTCCGCACTCCCTCGCCCGGTATCTTCAGGGCAGTGTTATGCTGGATGCCCTGCGGTACGGTAACCTCCACCGTCCGTTTGTCAAGGGTTATAACTTCGATTTTTGACCCGATGACCGCCTGGGCCGGTGTGATTTCCATAATGATCTCGAGGTCGTCCCCGTGCCTCGTGAAGACAGGATGCTTGCGGATATGCATCTCGATATAGAGGTCTCCATTCGGTGCTCCCGGGTCTCCTGGTTCACCGTAGCCCTCCATCCGGAGCCGCATCCCCGACTCCACTCCTGCAGGAATGTGGATTGTAACCTTTCTTTTCACCCGGGTGGAACCCGACCCATGGCATGACCCGCACCGACGTTCAGGGACCCGGCCTCTCCCCTGGCAGTCCGGACAGGTGGTCATCCTGACAATTTGTCCGAAAATGGTCTGGCTCATCTGCTTCATCTGGCCTGAACCACCACACCGGGAACACGGGTTGGCCTTCTTGGTTTCGCTGCCTGTGCCGTTGCATGGCTGACAAGGTTCATTGTGAAGTACTTCGATCTCCCTGTCCGCCCCGAAAACCGCATCATCGAGGGTAATTTCCATTTTCATCAGGAGGTCGCCGCCACGGGCAGGGCCCTGAGGGCGGTGACCTCCGAACCCACCGCCGAAGAAGTCGAAAATATCCCCAAACCCACTGAAATCCGCTGAAAAACCGCTTCCGCCGTGGAAACCACCGGTATTGCTGTTCTGCCCTTTCGAAGCGCTGGTGAAGGTATCGTGTCCAAGCTGGTCATACTGCTGCCTTTTCTGGGCATCAGACAGGACACTATACGCTTCGTTGACCTCCTTGAACCTTTCCTCTGCGCCGGGCTCCTTGCATACGTCCGGGTGATATTTTCTGGCCATGGAGCGGTATGCCTTTTTTATCTCTTTTTCATCGGCGTTTTTAGGTACGCCGAGGACCTCGTAGTAATCAGCCGCTGCCATATGGTCCGCCACCCGGTTAATGCCGGTTATTACTCCTTTTTCACTTCGTAGTCGGCGTCGACAACGTTGTCATCCTTTCCCCCGGGTCCCGCCGCTCCTGATGCTGCGTCCCCTCCTGGATGAGTGCCGGTTGAGGCCTGTTCTGCCTGGGCTTTCTGGTAGATCTTGGTGGTGATGGAGAACACCGCCTCTGTCAGGTCCTCCATGGACTTCCTGATAGCCTCAATATCCTCCCCTTCAAGAGATTTTCTGACGGCCTGGATGCCTTCATCGACCTTGGCCCTGTCTTCCGCTTCGATCTTTTCGCCGTTGTCCTTAAGTGTCTTTTCAGCCGTGAAAATGGCGGTATCGGCCATGTTTCTGACTTCAATTTCGTCTTTCTTCTTTTTGTCCTCGTTCTCGAACACCGAAGCGTCGTTGACCATCTTTTTGATCTCGTCTTCAGAGAGGCGCTTGCTGCCCTTGATGGTAATCGCCTGCTGGTTGCCGGTGCCGAGGTCTTTGGCAGACACATTGATGATACCGTTTGCGTCGATATCGAATGCGACCTCTATCTGGGGAATACCGCGCGGAGCAGGGGGGATGCCGGTAAGCTGGAACCTGCCGAGGGTGATATTATCCTTGGCAAGTGCGCGTTCTCCCTGCACTACATGGATCTCGACACTGGTCTGCCCGTCAGCGGCGGTTGTGAATATCTGGCTCTTTATTGTCGGGATCTTGGTATTTCTCTCAATAAGCTTGGTAGCTATACCCACAAGGGTCTCGATCGAAAGGGTCATGGTAGTAAAGTCGAGGATGACTATGTCCTTCGTTTCAACCGAGATGACACCTGCCTG
>CASGHA010000052.1 GCA_949319355.1 uncultured Methanospirillaceae archaeon
CCGGCAGGGCTGCGATGGGGGCTTCCGAGATGGTCCGCTCTCGCCGGGGTGTTGCCGTAAGGGTGCGTAAGGTAAAGAGGGAAGGCACCCTATCATAGGGAAGCAGTGCTCGCCAGCGAGCCGCTGAAGGAGTGTGTTGAAGTGTACCGAATAACCGGCAGGAAAGTGCTTGCCGAGAAGGTATACGAGATCTGGGTAGAGGCCCCTCATATCGCGCGACATGCACGCGGTGGACAGTTCGTCATCGTGCGGACAGGTGAGGGGGGCGAGCGGATCCCCCTGACGATATCGGCGGTACGTGGCGGTGAGATCCGTATCATCTTCATGGCGGTCGGAAAGACCACCCACCTGCTCGCATCACTCAGGGAAGGCGCGTCAATACCTGATATTGCAGGACCTCTCGGGCGTCCGAGCGATACCAGGACGCACGGGACGTGTGTACTGGTCGGTGGAGGAGTGGGAACCGCATCTCTCCCCCTCATCGCAGATGAGCTTGTCAGGGCGAAAAACCGGGTCATCACCATCATCGGTGCACGAAATGCCTCTCTTCTCCTTCTCGAGGAAGAACTTGCAGGGATAAGTGATGAACTCATCATCGCGACCGATGACGGGAGCAGGGGGTTTCATGGTTTTGCGGCAGATGTCCTGAAGATTGTCCTTGCCAGGGAAAAGGTGGACTGCGTCTGGATAATCGGTCCGGCCATCATGATGAAAATAACGTCCAATGCCACCCGTGACCCGGGCATCAGGACCTACGTAAGCCTCAACCCCATCATGGTCGACGGCACGGGCATGTGCGGTTCCTGCCGTGTGAAGGTCGGAGGAGAAACCCGTTTTGCCTGCGTTGACGGACCCGAGTTCGATGCACACCAGGTGGACTGGGATATGCTCCTCCAGAGGCAGCGTATGTACATCGACGAGGAACGGGAGGCACTCGAGCATTACCACCATGAGTGCTCATGCAGGGGAGGCGCCGCTTGAGCGAGCGTCCTGCAGACATCAGGGTCCATGACTTCCTTGAAGTCGAACAGAACCTTGGTGTGGCCGAAGCCGTGGCAGAGGCTTCCAGGTGCATCCAGTGCAAGAAACCTCTCTGCGTCGGGGGTTGTCCGGTATCCATTGACATCCCGTCGTTCATCCAGGCGATAGCCTCCGGAGACTTCCCGACAGCCACCCGGATAATGAAGCAGGAAAACCTGTTCCCTGCTATCTGTGGGCGTGTCTGTCCCCAGGAGGTCCAGTGCGAGGGCGCATGTATCCTCGGGAAGAAGGAGACTCCTGTCAGGATAGGAGCCCTTGAACGTTTTATTGCAGAATGGGAATCCATTCAGGACCCGATTCTTCCGGTAAAAGCACCGCCCACGGGCAGGTCGGTCGCTGTGGTCGGGTCGGGTCCGGCCGGTCTGGCAGCGGCGGCCGAGCTGGCGAAATACGGGCATAATGTCACGATTTTTGAATCTCTCCACGAGCCAGGCGGCGTCCTGGTATACGGGATCCCGGAGTTCAGACTTCCGAAGGACGTCGTGAGGAGGGAAATTGCCCAGATAGCCTCTCTTGGGGCGACCCTGAAGTGTAACCATGTCGCGGGCCGCTCAGTTACCGTTCCCGAGCTCCTCGCATTTGATGCCGTATTCCTTGGGACCGGCGCAGGGCTTCCCTCATTTATGGGACTTCCCGGGGAGGACCTCACCGGTGTATACTCCGCCAACGAGTTCCTGACCCGCGTCAACCTCATGCACGCGGAACGGTTCCCTGAGACCGACACGCCTGTCAGGAGAGGCAGCAGGGTGGTGGTAATCGGGGGAGGGAATGTCGCGATGGACGCGGCGAGGGTATGCAGGCGGCTCGGTTCCCGGGTTACCCTCGTATACCGCCGCCGCAGGGAAGACCTGCCGGCACGCAGGGCGGAGATAAGGAGAGCCGAGGAGGAGGGTGTTGAGTTCCTGACCTGTTCGAACCCCGTGAGGGTCGTTGGAAGCCCCTGTGTTACCGGCATCGAATGTATGAGGATGACGATGTGCGGTCCTGACGAAAGCGGCCGCCCGAGCGCCGTCCCGGTCCCTGACAGTCTGTTCTCCCTTGATTGTGACATTGTCATCGAGGCCATCGGGCAGTCGCCGAACCCGCTTCTCCTGAATGAAATGGAAGGGATAAGGAAAGGGCCACGGGGCAATGTGGTCGTGGACGACGATTGCAGGACATCCATTGAACGGATCTATGCCGCGGGCGATGTCGCCACAGGAGCGGCTACCGTGATCCTGGCCATGGGAGGGGCGAAGCGGGCGGCCCTATCCATCCACCGGATGCTTACCGGAGACTCCTGAACCCGCTTAAATTTTGTATTCCCTGATAAGGTCTGAGTAGACGGTCACCGACCGCGACAGGGCCTCCCGCGGGACCTTTTCATCAACGGCATGGATGACCGAAGGGTCTCCCGGCCCGTACTCCACTACAGGACAGCCGAGTGCACGCAGGTGGCGTGCATCGCTTGCGGCCCAGCTGACGATCGGAGATGCCTCCCCCCCTGTCACCCGGCCGACGCAGCCCAGGATCCGCTTTACCAGCGGGTGGTCCGGTGAAGTGAGGGAGGGCTCGTAGTACTCCTTCTTTCGTACTGTTACCGTGCTTATCCCGTTCAGGAGCTCAGCGAAAAGGTCATCGGACCGGTACCCCCACGGCAGGCGGAATTCCAGTTCGAGTTCACACTGCTGGGCGATGACGTTTGCTTTCTCCCCTCCCCTGATGGTTCCCGGGTTGTACATAACCCTCGTAAGGACCGACCCGGCATCCGGTATTCCGAGAATTTGAGAGAGGACCCGTGCCGAGTTTTCTATCAGGTCCTGGCCTGGTTCCCCGACCTGGAATATCTTTCTATGGATATCATCACACTTCCCGAGGAGCCTGTAAGCCTCCATTATGGCGCTCGTACCGCGCATGGGATACAGGCTCCCATGACCCGGCACTCCCCTGAAATTCAGGGTGAGGCGGCAGAGGCCTTTCTGGCCGATGTTGGGGTGATGTTCGGGCGTTGGCTCGGCTATGAGGCAGTCCTTTGGCGTAATCACTTTGTGTGCGATAAGGTGCTGTATCCCGCATCTGCCACCGGTCTCCTCGTCACAGACAAAGGCGAGGTCAATGCAGGGCGGACCCGATGAATCCGCGAGGGTTGCACAGGCGGCGATGATCGCGGCGCATCCTCCCTTCATGTCAGATGACCCGCGGCCATGGACCGCATCATGAGTAATGAGCCCTGAGAAGGGGGGATGAGTCCATCCCTCTGCCAGGGCAGGGACGACATCCACGTGACCGCACAGGAGGAGCTTTGAGCCTTCATTCCGGCTCACCAGGTTACACCTTCCGCCACGGCTCCTGATGAGCTCCGATGGGAGGCCGATGCTATCAAGGAGGCCCATGATGTAATGGATTATCTCTTCGGTCTCTCCGGGAGGATTATCGCTCCGTATCCTGACCAGCTCGGAGCAGATGCGGGTTACGTCCATGGTATGCTCATCCCGTGTTACCTGCAGGCCGGGTCCTCCTGAACTCATTGAAGAATGACGCGAGTGCCGAATCTTCATACAGGCTCATCAGGACGGGTTGAGAAAAAAACTCCGTGACATACCGTGTAAGGACCGATGCGGGGAGCGGTTCGCGGCTGTCCGGTTCGAGGACAATACGGAAACTCCGGTAGGAGGCAACGTCATCGGGCAGGTAAATCCGTCTCCAGAGTTCGGGGAGCTTCATGAACTCATCGGGGTGGACTTTTGAAAGCCATTCCACGAAGGGGGCAAAAAGTGCCCTGTCCCCCTTTTTCTCTTCGTCGATCCGCCACCTGAGGTATTCCCCTGCCATGAGGTTCTTCGGGGACTGGTAGTTGAAGCCGAGCACACCGGCGGTGTAGTCTATGTGGGCAATGGCATCGAGAAAATAAAACCACAGGACCGGGTGGAACTGGGTCGTATCATGAAGGATAAGGGACTTTGAGTAGAGGAACTCAAGCGCGTGGAAATAATCGCGGTTATCGCTCATGCCTAGATCTCAGGAGAAGGATCGGATATAGTGATTGATCCTGTCATCCATGAGGTCTGTTATTTCAAAAATCACCGGTAGTATGGTTTTCTCTGGCTGACTGCCTGGATGAACAGGTCCTCGAGTTCCTTCCCGCGCCTGCCCCTGATGTCAACATGGTTATCGGTGCGGAGCAGGCAGGGCTTGAGCTTTCCATCCGAAGTGACCCGTATCCTGTTACAGGACGAGCAGAACTCGGTGTTGTGGAGTGGCCGTACAATCTCCACCTCGGCCCCTTCAAGACAAAACTTCTTGCGGTGGTGCATCCTCCGGGTTATGGTGAGCGATGAGCGTGCCTCAAGGTCGGTCTGGAGGTCGTCCAGGCTAAAATGGTGACCGCAGTCGGCAGAGGGCATGAGTTCGATCAACTGGAGGACAAGGTTTTGATTGCCCCTTACAAATGACAGGAAATCCTCTATTTCCCCGTCATTTATCCCTTTCAGGACGACGACGTTCAGCTTCACCGGTGTCAGGCCTGCCTCGAGGGCGGACTTTATCCCGAGAAGAGCCTCGTTGAGCCTGTCACATCCCGATATTTTCTCATAAACCTCGCGTTTCAGGCTGTCGATACTGATATTGACCCTTGAAAGGCCCGCCTCTTTTAATTCCCGCGCCATTTTGGTGAGGCGGGTGCCATTCGTGGTCATCGATGATTCCATACCTTCTGGCACCGACCTGATTATTTCGACGACGTCCCGCCGGAGGGTCGGCTCACCCCCGGTGAACTTGACACTTCGTATGTTGAACGAGGCCGCCACCCTCAGAATTTCTGCGATTTCATCGGCGCTCATCTCGCCTTCAGGTTTTTTTTCGCCCTCCCTGTGGCAGTACATGCACTTCAGGTTGCACCTGGCGGTCAGACTTATCCTGATGTTGGTTACCGGCCTTCCTGAAGGATCGATGAGTGTCATGGTCCGGAGTTGTCACCCCTGAACTTCTTGGCGATGATATAGATCTCTGTGCTTCCCTTTCTCGATGACTTTGTTTTGAAGGTCCTCACTGAATAAAAATGGGTGCGTATCGACTCGAGGAGGCCTGCAAAGTCCTCTCCCTGGAAGGACTTCATCACGAGGTTACCTCCGGGTTTCAGGAGGGAAACCGCTGTTTTCAGAGCGGACTCTCCAAGCGCAATGGATCTTGCCTGGTCATACGAGCGGTGGCCCGATAGTTTCGGGGCGGCATCGCACAACACCACGTTCACGACAGGGAGGAAGGACCTGATCTCAATGGACGTCGAATCCTCGGTGAAATCTCCGGTAATCGTTGTGACACCCTCGATTGCCCCTATGGGGTTGAGGTCCACCCCGACAACAACCCCTCCGGTCAGCTTCCTGGTGACCTGCAGCCATGACCCCGGAGCAGCCCCGAGGTCGAGGACATTGTCATCAGGCCTGATTATCTCGTGCCTTTCCTGTATCTCCTTCAGCTTGTACGCGGCTCTCGAGCGGTATCCTTCCCGCAGCGCACGCTGATAGACCCTGTCATTGCTCCACTGTGAGCCCATTCCGACACCGATGCAACGAAAAAGAGTACTTATACCTTTTCCACGTATACTATGAAGGGAGAGATACTTAAGAGCTCGTCTGTAGAGGGATGCATGTGTTTAAGGCAACGATAGATTCGGAGATCATGAAGGAGACAATCGAAGCGATATCAGCCCTGGTGACGGAATGCCGCCTCCATACCGATGATAATGGTATTTCTGCACGTGCAGTCGACACGGCGAATGTTGCGATGATCTCCCTTACGCTTGGCAAACAGGCTTTCAAGTCCTATGAGGCATCCCCTGGGGAGATCGGAATAGATATTGCCAAAATCAAAAATGTCTTCGGAATGGCAGGTTCAAAAGACTCATTAAGCCTTTTGCTCCCTGACACGGTACAGAAGCTCCAGATCAGCTTTGGCAGTTATCATTATTCGGTTACCCTTCTCGATACCAACACCATAAGAAAGGACCCGAACCCTCCCAGTATCCAGCTCCCTGGCAAGGTCGTAATAGCCGGTGCAGACCTATACGAGGCTATCAAGGCGGCATCCATAGTATCTGACAAGATATCATTCCGGATCGACCCGGAAGCACAGATCTTCGAGATGCGGGCAGATGGAGATACCGACCAGATCGATAAGGTATTTTCGAAGGAGGACGTGAAGGACATCATCTTCGTCAAGGCACGGTCCATGTTCTCGCTTGATTACCTGAAAGACATGGGCAAGGTCATGGGGAAGGCGGACCTTGTTGAAATTTACCTTGGGACAGATCACCCCGTCAGGTTCTCATTCCCGATTGCAGGAGGTGCGGGCCATGTCGAGTATCTCCTTGCCCCGCGTATCGAGGCTGAGTAATGCGGGTCTCGCTTGACGGACGAGATCTTGCAACCTATCCTTTTCTAAAAGAATCCCAGCAACTTGCTGGAAACATCGCTGACAGCCTCCCTGTCTTCCTTGAAGGTGTTACCGGAAAAAGAGCGGCATCATCCGCGGCAGACAGGGTCATTGAGGCTGTAACAAAGCCACTTGCAACTGACCCGCCCCTTCCCTCTTCTGAGGCGTTGTCAGTCAAGATTGAAATCGCCAGTTACGCTATTGCACGCATCCTTGTCTCGTGTGCAAAGGACCGGCAGATGATAGACCGTCTTGCAAAATACGAAGCCAACAGGGCGTACAGGGCACTAATCAATGAAGAACCGGAAAAAAGGGTTTTCCTCTACCAGGCCCTCGGGATGGACATCACCGCCGGGGGGCTTTCGGTTGTCCAGTACATCCCGCTTGCTGCCCATCTCCCTGAAGACCGGTGGAGGCTGGTCAACAGGACGGTCGACCGTGGTATCGTTGCGGTATCCTCCGGGGAAAAAGACGAACTGTTGAGGGAACAGATACGGGTCCTCGTGCGCTCGCACCTCCCTCTCCCTGTCCCGGAACGGATCTGCCAGCTCCTGGCGGCGGAGCAGGGACGTATCCAGGCTGCTGTTTCCGAACGAATGCTCGAGGAATATGGAGTTGTCGAAACCGGGGCATATCCTCCATGCATATCTGCGATACTTCAGGCACTGGCCGACGGAAGAAACCTTACCCATTCCGGACGTTTCTCAGTAACTGCCTTCCTCAACAACATCGGCATGGACCCTGCACAGATCATCAGGATGTATGGACGTTCACCTGATTTTGATGAGGAACGGACCTCCTATCAGGTAGGACACATTTCGGGAAGGGGCGGGACGGAATACACGGCGCCGTCATGCGCGTGGATGAAGACGAACAGCCTGTGCATCAGGCCTGACAGGACCTGCGATAAAGTCCAGCACCCGCTGACCTATTACAAGGTAAAAAAAAGACGACTCTCTTCAGGCAGACCGGTATCCCATGCCGATGACTTTCCAGCCACAGGCAGTCATGACCACAAGGAAAGCGACCAGGGAGACCAGGTACCCGATTCCAGGTCCGATGACCGGCGGAAGGGTGATGAGAAATACGATAAGCGCAAGCACGCTGATCAGTCCGGCGATGATATCAAGGATCCAGGGTTTCATGACGGGACTAAGGTATGAGGGCCCCC
>CASGHA010000053.1 GCA_949319355.1 uncultured Methanospirillaceae archaeon
GGCTGTTGCTGCTCCGAAAAACGGCATGAATGTACTGGAAAAACCCAGTCGCAGGGTATGGGCAAACTCTGCAGGACGCCCCGGCCTGATGGACCGGGGGTCCTTCCGGCTCCTGTTTTTCTGGCAGGAAAGCCCCTGATATACCTGTTTTGCCTGAATTAAAGTTTTTTCAGGGTATTCCGGTGTGAGTGCCCCGACCATGCAGGCCTTTGAAAACAGGATTACATAAACGTTTTTTTCATGGGGGCCCAATAACCCTCTCATGAACCTTGGCATCACGATCATTCGCGGGCGGCACAGCGTCCGTGACTTCAAGGACGAACCGGTTGACGAAAAGGTCATCCTCGATGCCCTCGAGTGTGCCCGGGCAGCCCCGACGGCCATGAACGCCCAGCCATGGGTTTTTGTCGCAATCAGGGACAAGGCTCTCCTGAAACAGGTCGCTGACATAACCGACCACGGCAGCTTTATCGCAGATTCAGCGGTCTGTTTTGCGGTTTTCGGAGAAAAAAGCGCGAAATACTACCTTGAAGACTGTTCTGCGGCGACTGAAAACATCATCCTCGCACTCCAGAGCTATGGCGTAGGCTCCTGCTGGGTCGCCGGCGACAAGAAGCCCTATGTTGACTCGATACGGGCGCTCCTCAAGGTTTCGGAGAAGTACACCCTGGTCTCTCTGGTCCCTGCGGGGATGCCGAAGGACATAAGGATAGCACCCAAGAAACCCCTCTCCGAGGTCGCCTTCTTCGACACGTACGAAGAGTCCTGAAAATTTCCGCAGGGATCCTGGGAGTCAGCGTCCCTAATTCAGGTAGTGATGAGGGACCATCCCTCCATCTCCCTCTGCGGGGGCACTCTGTCCTCTTATTTCATTTTCTGGAGCCGCCAGAGACCATCTGGACCACTACACTGCGACATCCAGGAGTCACCCGGGGCCCTGCGGCCATATCCTTTGGCCAGGTAGTACCGGCATCCCTGATTTTTGCATTCATGGGGCGGTCTGGCAGGACTTTAAGCATGAACCTGCCATACCTGCTATCAGGTATGGAACGCACGGTTCTGCAGGTGGCGCTTGACCTCGTGGACCTCCCACGGGCGGTCCAGATCGCAAGGGAGTCGGTTGACGGCGGGGCAGACTGGATCGAGGCCGGCACCCCTCTTGTCAAGAGCGAAGGGATGCATGCGGTGAGCTGCCTCCGGGACGCCTTCCCGGGCAGGGAGATCGTCGCTGACATGAAGATTGCCGATGCAGGGGCCACGGAGGTGGAGATGGCCGCCAAGTCGGGGGCCACCCTGGTGACAATCCTCGGGTCGGCCGACGATTCAGTCATCTCCGATGCCGTCCGCTCAGCACGGACGTATGGTATCCGGGTCATGGCGGACCTCCTCACTGTGGGGGACCCTGTCACACGGTCGAAGGAGCTCGAAAAGCTGGGAGTCGCGATAATCATTGCTCATGTCGGTATCGACCAGCAGATGGCCGGAAAGGACCCCCTCGCCCTCCTCCAGTCCATTTCCGGCAGCGTAGGAGTCCCTATTGCAGCCGCCGGCGGGCTTAATGAAGAGACCGCGGCGCTGGCGGCGGAAGCCGGTGCTTCTGTCGTCATAGTCGGGTCTGCTATAACCAAGGCTGCGGACGTATCTGAGGCAACCGCACGGATCAGGTCATCGTTCGGGCGCATACAGGAGGTATCCCGCAGGCCCGGGGCCAATGATGCCGATTGGCTCCGGGAGTCGCTCATTTCCCTTTCAACTCCGAACATCTCCGATGCCATGCACCGCCAGGGAGCGATGCACGGGCTCATCCCCCTCTGTGGAGACCTGAAGATGGCTGGCCCGGCAGTAACCGTCCGGACTATTTCCGGGGACTGGGCCAAGCCGGTCGAGGCGATCGACCGGGCTGAACCTGGGGATGTCATCGTCATAGACAACGGAGGAGCGGTTGACATCGCACCCTGGGGGGAGCTTGCGACCATGAGCTGCATGAAACGGGGTGTGGCAGGAGTGGTCGTCTATGGTGCCGTGCGGGACGTCGATGATATCCGGACGATTGGCATCCCCGTTTTTTCAACGGGAATAGTACCGAATGCCGGCGATCCGAAGGGATTCGGGGAGATCAACGTCGAGATCCGGTGTGCCGGCCAGTCCGTCAGGCCCGGGGACTACATCGTCGGGGACGCCAGCGGGGTCGTGGTTATTCCTAAGGAGCGTGTCCGGGAGGTGGCCCGCCGTGCGCTCGAGGTAAGGCGGTCTGAGGACCGCATCAGGGAGGAGATCAGCCGTGGGAGCACGCTTTCTGTCGTCTCCGACCTCCTCAGGTGGGAAAAAAGACAGTAATAATTACTGGAACACGGATGAAGGGAGGCACCTGCGGCCGCCTGCCTGGATCCGTGCAATGGCATCAGCGGGGTTGTCGACCCGCAGGATGAGGACCGCGCCTTCCTTTCCTGAGTAGGCATAGGCATACTCAATGTTGAGACTGGCCCCTCCGAGGAGGTCGGCAATTTCATAAAGCCCGCCCGGCCGGTCCTCCATCCCGACCGCGATGACCTCGGTGAACGCTACGTTGTACCCGAGCCGTGTCAGCTCCCGGTAGGCGATTTCCGGCTTGTTGACGATAGCCCTGACAACCCCGAAGCCGTCGGCCTCGGCGATGGAGAAGGCAAGGATGTTTACGCCCCCTTCCTGGAGCGCTTTTGCGATTGATGCGAGTTTTCCCGGTTTGTTTTCAGAAAAAACCGATATCTGGCGAATCATGCATTCCGCTGGCATACTCTACAGAACCCTCCTGTCCACAACCTTTTTAGATTTTCCCTCGAACCGCGGGAGTGACCCCGCCTCGACCAGCTCCACTTCCGCGGCAACATTGAGCGCGTTCCGGAGCCTGCCCTCGACCTTTCTGCGGATAAGCATCAGGTCGGTAATCTTGTCTGAAAAAGCCTCCTTCCTGACTTCGATGCGGATGAGCATGTCGTCGAGCGCGCCCTTCCGGTCGACCACAATCTGGAAGTGTTCGCCGACCTCGGGGATAGCCATAAGGGCATGCTCTATCTGGGAAGGGAAGACGTTGATACCCCGGATGATAAGCATGTCATCAACCCGTCCTGTTATCCGCTGGAGCCGGGGGTGCGTGCGGCCGCACGGACAGGGGTCGTAATCAACCGAGGAGAGGTCACCGACCCGGTACCGGATCATGGGCATTGCCTCCTTCTGGAGCATCGTAATGGTCAGCTCGCCGGTCTCCCCGGGAGCGACCGTTTCACCGGTTTCGGGGTCCAGTACTTCCACGAGCGCCAGGTCGCCCCAGATATGGATGCCCTTCTGCTCAGTGCACTCACAGAACATCGGTCCCGACAACTCGCTCGTCCCATAGATATTGTAGGCCTTTATCCCAAGCCAGGACTCGATCCTCTGTCTCATCTGCTCTGTCCAGGGCTCGGCCCCAAGGATTCCCGCACGAAGCTCGGTGTCGTCTTTAATCGATATGCCCATTTTCTCCGCCACTTCTCCCATGTGGAGGAGGTACGAGGGCGTGCAGGCGATCGCGGTCGCCCGGAGGTCCTGCATGAGCTCGATCTGGCGTTCGGTGTTGCCCACGCTCGTCGGAAGGACGCTCGCACCGATGCGTTCAGCACCATAGTGGAGCCCGAGCCCCCCGGTGAACAAGCCGTAGCCATAGCTGACCTGGATCACATCCCCCCTCCCAAGGCCGCAGGAAGTCAGTGCCCTGGCGAGGGAGAGGGTCCAGTTCGAAAGGTCGTTCTGGGTGTACCCGACCACCGTCGGCTTCCCCGTGGTCCCCGAGGAGACATGGTACCGTGCGACATCGTCCTGGTCTGCGATGAAGAGCTTGTCAGGGTAATTGTCCCGCAAATCACTCTTGACCATGAACGGGAGCTTCCTGACATCGGCAAGGGACCTGATGTCATCGGGGTGGACTCCCCGGGCCTTCATCCGTTCATGGTAAAACGGTGAAAAGCTGTACAACTTGTAAACCAGGGCCTTCAAGAGGCGGTACTGGTGTCTTTCGATCTCTGCCCTCGGCATCTCCTCCATGCGGGGATCCCAGCATCTCATGGCTTAGTCACCTGTCCTCCTGTCTATGACCCGTTTTGCCTTGCCCTCGAACCTGGGAAGGGAACCGGGCTCGACGAGCCTCACCGTGGTGCGCAGTTCAAGTGCGTCCCGGAGCTCCTTGATAACCTTCTTCTGTATCCGTGCCAGGTCCGCGAGTTCGCCACTGAAATGAGTCCGTGAAAGTTCGACTTCAATTGTCATCTCGTCAAGATGGTTGACCCTGTCCACATATACCATGAACTGGTTGCCGACCTCGGGGATACCGAGGAGGACATGCTCTATCTGGGAGGGGAAGACGTTGATTCCGCGGATGACCAGCATATCGTCGCTCCTGCCGGTTATCCTGGCGATTTTCATGCCCCTGCCGCACGGACAGTCGTCCTCGATGAGCATGGTGACATCGCCCGTCCTGTACCGGATCAGGGGCATCGCCTCCTTTACGAGGGGCGTGACCACAAGTTCGCCCTGTTCCCCGGGCCCGAGCTGTTCCCCCGTCACCGGGTCGATGATCTCCACGAGGTAGCAGTCATGCCATATGTGGAGTCCGTCCCGTTCCTGGCACTCAAAGGCGACTCCCGGGCCGTATAGTTCAGAAAGACCGTAACTGTCATACGCGGTCACTCCAAGCTTCTCCTCGAGCTCCCCGCGGAGGCTCTCAGACCAGGGCTCTGCCCCGAAAATTCCCGTTTTCAGACTGTCCAGTTTTATCCCTGCCTCTTCAGCCGACTCGGCGAGGTGCATCGCATAACTGGGCGTGCAGTGGATGGCGGTGACCCCGAAGTCATGGATCATCTCGATCTGGCGCTTCGTGTTTCCAGTAGCGCTCGGGATGACTGTGAGGCCGATCTTCTCTGCACCGTAATGGAAACCGAGCCCCCCGGTGAACATCCCGTAATTGACCATGTTCTGGAAGACATCACCCTGTCTGAGCCCGACCATCGTGAGGTTGCGGGCAATGAGCGACGACCACTTTTCAAGGTCGCCCCTGGTGTACCCGACGACGGTCGGCTTTCCGGTCGTCCCGGACGTGGTGTGGATCCGCACAACCGAGGAAAGAGGCACGGCGAGGAACCCAAAGGGATATCCTCCCCGCAGGTCCTGCTTCCTGGTAAAGGGCAGGCGCGTGATATCATCCAGGGTTTTAATGTCGGCGGGCGATATCCCGGCCGATTTAAAAAGATCCCGGTAGAAACCGGTCCCCATGGCACGGGAACAGGTCTCCTTCAACCGGTCTTCCTGAAGGCGTTTCAAATCATCCCCTTTCAGGGTCTCCATGGGCTTTTCCCAGAACATCTGCCTCCCCTTCGCCACCTTTGGTAGCGCACACAGTATGGGGGAAACGGACAGAAAAGGGTTGCTCCATGTTGACATGGTGCATGCAGTGCAGCACGTCCCGGTACACCGCTACCCCCGGCCATCCGGAATGGATCAGTTCCTGGAATACGGGAGCGACTGACCCGCAACGGCAACCACAGCACCGTACGTACCTGGTGAAGGTCACCACCACTTTGAACGAATCCTTGAAGTCATAAAAAAAGAATGAAATATCGTGCCGTTCCTGGATGGGTGGGATGATCCGGTGCAGTTTCCTCCCGGCCTTTTTCAGGGGGTCTTTGTATCATCTCATGGAAGGGATCCCAACGCTTCAGGTATCACACACATGATGTCCACTTGCACACGGCCTGAATCAGGAAAGGGCTCTGCTGAACGGAAGGGAGTATCCGGAAATGGCGTGAGGAGCTGCTGATACCTTGGACCCGGTGTACGAACTTCTCGCAGTGATCGCATGGATTGCTACGCTCAAGTTGTTTCAACTCGCACTCTACCCCCCCTTGCAACGTTGCTTCGGGAGGAGTGCCTATCCTATCGCATATCCTGCGGGGTTCCTTTTATTCGGAATTTTATCGTGGTACTGCGGTGTCATCCGTATCCCATTGGCGGTTGCGGTCATCCCTCTCGTGGCGCTTCTCGGTTGGGACCTGCTGAAGGGGGAGATACGTGTCAGGGACCTTTCGGACAATGTTCTGTCAGATCTCGTTTTCCTCATCGGCTTCGCATTTGTTCTCGAAACGAGGTTCATCAACCCGGTAATCACGACCTTCTCAGAAGGCTTCATGGACCATGCATTCATCGCGTCCATCATGAGGACCGGTATTGTACCCCCGCCTGACCCCTGGTTCGCCCCGGAACCTCTGACGATGTATTATTATTATGGGCACTGGCTCGTCGGTGCCCCGGGGGCGGTCCTCGGTATAGCCTCCTCGGTTGTATACAACCTCGCCCTGCCGACCGTTTTCGGGTTAAGTTTTGTGACCCTTTATGCAATTGGAAACCTGTATTCGTCCCGTTTTGGATGGCTGCCCCTGGTGTCCGTTCTGTTTCTTACTCCTGCCGTTTTCTATGCCGCTCTTACGAACCCGGGTGGAGGGCTGTATGCAATCCTGGACCAGGCGCGGTACGCGATCCCCGGAACCCTCGTGGACTATCCCCTGTACCCGATGTGGATCGGCGATGTCCATGCGAACCTCATCGGGGTCTTCAACCAGCTCTTCCTGGTGTTCCTCCTCTCCTTTGCCCTCCTCAAATGGCAGGTCCTGGACAGGAGATCCGGGATAACCCTCGTCATGTTCACTGGCATCTCACTCGGTGCGGTCCCTGTCATCAACTCCTGGGACATCCTGCTCTATGTCCCTCTTGTCCTGGCCACCGGTGTGATCATCTGGTGGCGGTGGTTTTTCCAGACCCGTGACGGACCTACCCCCCTCCTCCTCCTTCCTGGTGTCCCCCTGATCGCGGGAGTGCTGTACCTGCCGTATCACCTGGCCTTCAGGGTCACGGGCGTAAGTGGACTTGGGTTTGTTCATTCTCCCACCCAGGCGGTACCCTTTCTCCTGGCCGCAGGTTTTTTTGTCTTT
>CASGHA010000054.1 GCA_949319355.1 uncultured Methanospirillaceae archaeon
ACCACCCCGGGGACATACTCGGTCAGCCTCTCGGTAACAAATTCATTCGGCTCCAATTCTAAGGTCCTGTCGGATTATATCACGGTAAAGGCCCCCAATATCGTTGATATCAACCTTATCAACAGCCAGGACGGGTTTATCGAGCCGAGAGGGTTCATCCAGTTCAGGGTAAGGGATGACCTTTCGTTCATCAAGATAGGGGGGACTCAGTATAATCTCGGAAAGGACGATGTCGTCCAGTTGATCTTCGGAGAGAGCAACCAGATACACCTCACCGCCTCAGATACACAGATTACCGAAATATCGTACGATGATGTGACAATGTTCATCAATGGCAAACAGATCGCCCGGGGGATAGCCACGAACATAGACATCAGGAAGTATGACAGTTATATATCCACCCTGACTCTCGTCATACCGGCGAATCATGCTCCTGTTGACCTTACGGTGAATGCGGCAAAGGTCGCAGATGACCCGACGAAGCGGATTGTTTTTTCCGGACTCAGACCCGACACCTGGGGCAGGATGAACCTTGATAAGAAGGATATGGTCCTCACATACCGTGGAGGCGCTGAGTCCTACAAGATGGAATAATCACCTTTTTTTTTTTTAGACTCAAATATGGGCATTTTGGGTAAGTATATGGGTGAAGGCGTACTACTTCAGGGTATAACTCACCAGTGATCCGGGGTTGTATTATGGATGGAAAAAGGACTCCTTTCTGGATTTTTGCCGCGATAATCCTCCTTATCCTTGCGGCTTCATTCATTCCGGCGCCTGTTGCCGCAAACGATGGGAAAAACCTTATTTATGCCAATGATTTCTCCATTGATCCCTTTACCTCAGAGGGGGGATGGAAGACGAACAGTCAGAACAGCTATAACTGGGACTTTTTTAACAAGGCACTTCATTACCGGATGATCGGTGCAACAGCAGCATATGCCTATGTCCCTGTTGAATTCCCCCTGGACTCATGTTTTATCGAGTATGATGTGACTCCGGTCTTGACGGACAAAGACGCGGCCTTCAGGTTTGGCCTTGGAGACCACAGGATGGATATTACCAGGGGTCCGATCCTTATCAGCTCGTTTTACAACGAGCGTTCGCGGAACATCATGGCCTTGTCAGTCATAACCCAGAACAACAACAAGGTCGAGGTCACGAGCCGGGGAGAAAGTTATGGCGGTTCTACAACCGTTTTTTCCGATAACACCACGTACCATGTCATCATCGCGTATAACAAACCTGGTAAGAACGTTTCGATGAAGGTCATCGATAAATCCACTGGCCTCCAGCTCTGGGGCTATTATGTGGCGCTTGGTTCTGAGCTCACCAACATCAACCGGATACTCATTACAACCGTCGGAGATTACTCAACGGCCGGGGGTTATGCTGAGGGCTATATAGACAATATCGAGATGTACCAGCTCCGGTCCGTTACCGTCGCACCGACCGAGATCCCTGCAACCCCCACCCCTCGCACGGTCCTGACGACAAGACCCCCGACAACGGTACCCGTTGTCCGGGAGACAACACCCTCTCCCACCCCGACAAAGTCCCCGCTGGGTGTCATTGCCGTTATCACCGGGATTTCAGTCGCGATAGCGGTCATCAGGCCGCGTCCATGACAAACGGACCTGCACGGCTCCTCTACCTTTTTTACCTATGAACCAGAACGGTTCACGTCATGGAAACATATCCTTGCCTCGTTGGTGGTGAGTGGCGCCTGACCGGCAGCATCCTGCCGGTGATCTCCCCGTGGTCAGGTAAGCAACTCCACCAGGTATGTCTTGCAGGAGACAGGGAAGCAGAGGATGCACTCGTGCTGGCCTCCCGGGCGTTCGAGACAACGCGCATGATGCCTGCCTTCAGGCGTTCGGGCATCCTGAAACGTTTCTCCCTGGGAATCGGTGAGCGTGCCCGGGAAATCGCTGCCACGATAACCGCAGAGACCGGAAAACCCATCAGACTTACCACGGTCGAGGTAGAGAGATCACGCGAGACCGTGGAAACGGCCGCCGAAGAAGCGCGACGGATAGGTGGTGATGTGGTGCCTCTTGACTGGTCCGCGGCCGGGGAAGGATATGTCGGGATCTTCCGGCGGTTCCCGGTCGGGCCGGTCCTTGGGATCACTCCTTTCAACTTTCCGGCCAACCTTGCCTGTCATAAAATCGCTCCTGCTGTTGCCGCGGGGTCTCCCATCATCCTGCGGCCGTCGTCAAAAGCACCCCGGACCGCACTCATTCTCGGGGAGATACTCCTTGAAGCAGGAATGGTACCTGAAGCCCTGTCCGTCCTACCCTCCAGTACCTCGATAGCAGAAAGGCTTGCAGCCGATGAACGAGTGGCTGTCCTGTCCTTCACCGGGTCCCCGGATGTTGGATGGCACCTGAAGGCTCTGGGAGGCCGAAAGAAGGTGTGTCTTGAACTCGGCGGTAATGGTGCCTCGATTGTACATTCAGATGCCGATCTTGACCGGGCTGCGGACAGGATTGTGACCGGCGGTTTTTCTTTCTCCGGACAGGTATGCATTTCTGTCCAGCGGGTATTTGTACATCGGCCAGTGGCTGAAGCCCTTGTTTCAAGGCTCGTTGAGCGGATCAGCCACCTTTCCTGTGGTGACCCGTCTGAAAACCAGACTGATATCGGCCCGCTTGTCAGCGATGAGGCCACACAACGGGTGCTGTCGAGTATTACAAAGGCACTTGGAGGTGGGGCTGTGGCGGTTACCGGGGGTGGGTGTTTTGGCCGGTGCGTCAGCCCTACTCTCCTTATGGGGACCTCCCCTGACATGGAGGTGAACAGGACCGAGATATTCGGTCCGGTGGTCACCCTTGCTCCCTATGATACGTTCGAAGAAGCCATCCAATGGACGAACGCTTCAGAATTTGGCCTCCAGGCCGGTGTCTTCACGCAGGAAATCGGAAGGATACTCTCCGCTTACCGTGATATCCGCTGTGGTGGGGTTGTTATCAACGACATCCCCACTTTCAGGATGGACCACATGCCATATGGGGGCCTGAAAGGCTCTGGTATGGGAAAGGAGGGCCCAAAGTACGCTATCGAGGAGATAACCGAAGGCAAGATCCTCGTGATCAGGCAGACATGAGTTAGACCGGAATCATCCGGGCGTGCAACACCATATACCTGATGTTGAGCAAATGCCGATAGTACTACTGTACCATGACAGATCAGGATGAACATATTATCGAGGCCATCGGCAGGTGCCGCATGGTCATCCGGAACGGGGTCGTGGAAGAGGTTGGAGAGCCTCTTATCACCGAGTGCCCGCTTGCAAAACGGTTTGCCGTGCCAGTCGAAACGATAACCCGGGAATCGGCGCTGGCAAACATTGCCGGGAGGATCCAGGCATTTGGCATGTGCAGGGAGGACCGGGAGGTGCTGGCCATGGCAGATTTTGTGGGATTCGGGGCATCCGAGCTGATATGCGGAGGTCTCCGGGCAGGACTTCTCGACGCTGCTGTCCTCGCCTGCGATGGTGCGGGTTCCATTATCGTCGCAACACCTGAACTGGTCCAGGGAACAGGAGGACGCATGTCCGGGCTGGTCAGCACCACCCCGATCCCGGACGTTATCAACCGGCTGTCCGAAGCGGGAGGTCTCGTGGTTGACCCGGCCGGGGCGTCAATTGACCCGGTGGCAGCAGTCCGCCGGGCTCAGAAACAGGGTTTCAGACATCTTGCAGTCACGGTGGCGACCGCAGACTCAGCCATGGCGGTGAAACAGGCTGATCCCGGGGCCCTCGTCATCGCGGTGCATACGACCGGCCTGACTGATGATGACGTGAAGGTCCTTGCCAAAAATGCTGATATCATCACCTCCTGTGCATCCAGGGCGGTCAGGGAAATCGCCGGGCCACTTGCACTCCTGCAGGCGGGTTCAGGCGTCCCGGTCTTTGCGATGACTCATACAGGAAAAAAGCTTGTCCTGACCAAGTGTGTCGAGATCAACACACCCCTGTACCTGGCGGGGGCACAGCTGCCCGTCACCAGCGGAAGAGAACCAAAACCACTGGTTTAATCCTGACAGGTGTCTGCCACCCTTTTTTCTAAGAAAGAGAGAAAAACAGGATGAATTGGGCAACAGATCCGGAAAGGAGCTGTACCTTTATGCGCCTGCCGATGGCGCTTCAACCGCTTTTGCCACCGGCTTCTTGAGCCAGGTGAGGCTTTTTCCCTCAATTGAAAACTGCTTCATGGGGATAATCCTGACTGTATCGGGTTTAACAGTGGCTTTTGCATTCAGGGGCATGAGGATTACGTTCTTTATTTTTCCGGCGACAGCCTTTGGAGCGACAACAGGTTCCTGGCCAAGGGCCAGGACGGCATCTGCAGGAAGGACCCCTGC
>CASGHA010000055.1 GCA_949319355.1 uncultured Methanospirillaceae archaeon
GAGGTTGTACGACCGTTTTCACCAGTCACAGATCCTGAGCCGGAGGTCCATAAACAGCAGGGGGGACCGGCGGACAGGGGCACGGGAACTTATCATGACCAGTTACCTGCACCATCCGGTACCGGGTGCCTGTGCTTTGTAATTCCCATTTTTCAAAAAAAACGATATGACTGACCTCTGCCATGACTCCCCGTCCGAAGGCGGTATTTCGGGACCAGGAAGGGTCCCGGGTCTGATTGATAAAAAGGTATGAAGAGAGGGTATTCAGCTCGACATGCCGAGGAGGATGAGGATGGGGTTGATGGTGTTCATTGAAACATCGTAGTAGCTTGCCGCCTTGTTGAAGGCATCGTTGGCCCCGTACCAGTCCCCACGGATTGCCAGGTCAGTCGATGCAAGGAATGCATTACAGGACACGACCGTGCCCTGGAGCGTGTTGATCATGGTCTGCAGGTTACCCTGCATGCCTGATGGAGCCGTTGCCTGGGCAGTCGTGTAATAGTCTCCTGCCGAGCGATA
The DNA here is from genome assembly GCA_949319355.1 of uncultured Methanospirillaceae archaeon. Taxonomy (GTDB): domain Archaea; phylum Halobacteriota; class Methanomicrobia; order Methanomicrobiales; family Methanospirillaceae; genus KLAP105. Next base: position 520 of record CASGHA010000055.1, read on the forward strand.
GTGCTTTTGTGCCTCGGTGAAATTCGCTGCCGCCTGATCAAGAATGGGGCGCACCGTCATGACATTTCCCTGTTTTGCTAGCGCCTGGAGCATGAGGTCACGGCCCTGCTGCATCGATTGCTTCCCTGCCAGGACTTCTTCATTTCCGTTCTGGACATTGGAAAGATAATCCGTTGGTGGTGCGGTTGGTGTCTGGATCGCAATAGTTGTACCCGCTGGCTGAACGGTCGGGACCTGGGTTACCGGGTTGCTCGGTGCGGCCGGTTGCGTGTAACCTGCAATCAGGATAAAGGCAACGACAAGGATCAGGATAATGGCGCCGGCAAGAGGCAGAAAAATAGGAATTTTTCGCATAAAAAGAGCAGCCACATAATAATATATAAATATTGCGCGAGGAATCCAAGAAATTCTGCACTATAACTGAGTATTCGTGCATAGCCTCAGTCAAGAGAGTGTGAATGCCATTTCCCGGTCATGCTGGACGTTTATAAAAATACATTGAAATGATTCGTTTTAATAGGAAATTGTGGAAATTCATCGTTATTATTCCCAGGATAAAGGGATCATGAAATTAGTTTCACAATCCTGCCGTCCCTGAGGATCGAGATGCGCCCCCCGCTTTCTGATACCACAAAGGCTATCGAGCGGGTTGCTTTTGTCATGGCAGCGGCTGAACGGTGCCTGGTTCCAAATCCTTCAGGGATATCGATGCCCTCTGCCGGAGCGGTCAGGTACCTCCGTGCCGCTTCAAAAACCCCGTATCCGTTCACGACGAATGCCCCGTCCATGGTGGCAAATTCCTTGATGTTCTCCTTCGTGTCGGGGTTCGTGACGGTACGGCGGCCTTCGGGATGTCCTTCGAATGGGTTCAGCCCGAGTTGCCTGGACTGTTCCATCACGGCTCCGGCATCACCAAGGATAAAGGTGGTACCCACCTTGTGGCCTTCCCTCCCTTCCCTCACGATCTCCGTGCAGATATGAAAGACCGCGTCAAAGACATCCCCCTCGACATCCGTGCCTGACAGGAGGGGATCCCTCCAGCTCGCGGTACTGATCCTCCCAAAACCGGGATGCTCATAGTCGGTGATATCGTGACCAAAGCAGAGTGTTTCTGTCCCTTCACCCTCCTGGCCGGATACCGGTCTCGCGGTCCATGCAATAAAAACCAGGTCTCCGTTACGCCTGACATGCTCACTGATATGCATCCCTGACTCGTCGTGGGTGACAGGAGCGGCGAACGGGTCGCCTCCGGGTACCCCATCTGCTCCCGGGACCATGATCGTTTCAACAACTGTTTTTCCAAGGATTTCGCGGTCACTGTACCCAAACAGATCGAGGCCTGCCTTGTTCATAAACAGGATTTTACCCTGATGGTCAGTCCTCATGATAATGGTTGCTGATATCTGCTGGAGCTCGCGGTACCGCACTTCAAGCTGCCGGACCTGTTCCCGGAGTACAACAACCTCGGTAATATCAGTAACTGAGAGAAGGACACCCCTGGTGATATCATCGGGATGGACCTGGCGGAGAGACATCCTGCAGAAGATTTCCGTTCCATCTGAACGGATACACCGGGCTTCAGTCCTCCCGAGCCCGTCGGGGTCTTTATGCAGCGTCATTTCCCGCAGGGCGCGATCTGCGGCACTCTGATCGGGAAAAAGTCCGGATATCTCCCTTCCTTTAAACGAACCGGGCGGTTCCCTGAAGAGGAGGGCCAGCTGGTCACTGGCCCAGTCAATGGTCGTACCGGCAACACGACATACGGCGACCGGCGATGATGAGACCATCTCCAGAAGGGATTCATACTGGTTCCTGACATCCCTTTCAAGTCTTTTTCTGATAACCGCCTGACGGACGACAAGGGAGAACTCGTCAAGCTGTGGGCGGATGTCCTCTCCACGTGGAAAGGTCAGCTCCACGGCATACGACAGGTCCTCGACGGTTATCTTATCGCGGGAACGGTGTGAGTAGAGGATGAACGGGGTCGTGTTCCCGGTCTGCTTCAGGAATTTCAGCAGATCAAGCCCGCTCATGTCTGAGACAAACTCGATCCCCCCGACATCAGGCAACTGGTCAAATGCAATGATGACGTCATAGGGTTTCGACTTGATACGGTCAAGTGCCTGACGGATCGAAACAACCGGGTCCACCCTGAAGTCTCCCCTTCGTTCGAGGTATGACCGTGCCAGGGACATGATCTCCGTGCCGTCCTCTATAAGAAGGACCGAGACCGGTTTCTGGGTTGAGGCCCGGGAGGTTTCGTGTTGCACGATAAGGTAGTAATAATCTCATATTGCTGCCGAATTAATCTATTGCTCGCGGTCCTATCCCTTGATGAAAAAAAGATGTTCCTGGCATCGTGCAGAGGGGATGCGGCGGAATGGTATTATCAAGAGCCCCCGGACGCAGTCTTTCGCTTCCCAGGGACTCATGGCCGGTACGCGTCCCAGGGAGGGAATATTCCTCTACGCAATCTTTGTATCGCCCAGAGACCACGAGGCGGACAGCCATCCCCGTCCGTTCAGGAACGTCTGTCCCCGGGACCTTTTACAAACAACTATTTAAAGGTTATCACCTTCCATACGTATTTATGCGTCCAGCGAGTAAACCAGTACTTATGAAACGGCTTTTCATAGCGTTAGTCCTCGTTGTGTGCGTCCTCCTCATCGCGCCTTCAGCCCTTGCAAGGACCTGTACAACAACGAAGTATGCGAGCAACGACTGGGAAACCGTCTGCGACGATGGTTGGAGCCTCAGGTACAACCCCCTCGACCCCTACACGTTCATGATGCAGTGCTGCTGGTTTGACATGGAACAGAGGTCATTCAATGCCATGTTCCCGAATTACTCCAGTGGGAGCACAGTAATGGAAACAGCATCCAAAAAAGTCGCGAACAGTGCGGGTGGCGGAGTATGCCCAAGTTGTGCAACGATATCGGGTTTAGGAGCCCAGCCGACCATTAAGCCGGTTGTAATGCCGTCCTACACTCCCTCGGCCGCCATTACCGGCAAGATAGCGATCACGACCCAGGGGACGAAATTCGGCAAGAATACAACAGCCTTCGCCAAAATCCTCGGAAAGTCCTCAAAAGGCTCGTTCGCTGCGGCAAAGTTGTGGAAATAACCTTTCAACCTTTTTCTAATATCTTTTTAAGGACGGGTCACTCTTATCAGGGGAGTCCCTGCTTTTTACCAAAGAACAATGAGGAGGATGGTGCCCGTCTGGGTGTTGATGCTGAGAGTATCACGATGCATGCCTAAACGTTCAGTGCCTGCATCTTCAGATCAGGGCACCATTACAATAATTGGACTCATCCAATATCAACTTTCAGTATTGTTTTTGTATAAATCTCCATCGGAAGGGACGCATTAGCGAAAGAAACGCCAATTCTGATCATATCAGGATCATGTGTCCGGCTGGGCGGATGACTGGTCTTTCCTCCAGTCAGGCATGAGGAGGTACCACCCCGCAGGAGACCTGACCGCATGGCTGACCGCATGGGCGACGCATGTCCTTGCCTGTATGAAAGCGGTCCTCACATCACTCCCCCGCGCAATCCACGCCGCCAGGGCGGCTGAAAAACAACAGCCCGTGCCATGGAGTTCGTGCGGATATCTCGGGGCTTCCAGGACAAGGCTTGTGCCTTCTGTGAAAAAGTGGTCCCTGACAGTGTTTCCCTCGTCATAGTGGCCACCCTTCATCACGACCGACAAAGCGCCCATGTCCAGAAATGCCCGGGCGGCGTCAGCGATGTCCTGATCGTTCTGTATCGTGCAGGAGAGGAGGGTCTCGGCCTCCAACCGGTTCG
>CASGHA010000056.1 GCA_949319355.1 uncultured Methanospirillaceae archaeon
TATGGTTCAGCAGAGCCAGCATTCGACCTTGCTGACCTTGCAGTAGCAGCGGGCGCCAATTACGTAGCCCGGTGGACCTCATACCATGTCAAGGAGCTGACCAAAGCAGTCAGGTCGGGTCTTGAAATAAAAGGCCTTTCCTTCATCGAGGCACTTGCCCAGTGTCCGACGAACTACGGCCGCCGGAACAAGTTCAAGCAGGTACAGGACCAGGTCGAGTACCTCAAGACACACGCAATCCTGAAGGACAGGGCTCTTGCCATGGAAGGTCGGGGTGAACGGGTCCCTGCGGACAGGATACGGCTCGGAGAGTTTGTGCGTCGGCAGAGACCATACATGGGAGGGGTACCGTGAGGCATGAGGTCAGGTTTTCAGGGTTCGGAGGTCAGGGGATCATCCTTTCCGCGGTCATACTCGGACGGGCGGCAGTCATGTACGATGGCAAGTTCGCCGTGCAGACCCAGGTATATGGCCCCGAGGCCAGGGGAGGTGCTTCGATGAGCGCGGTGATCATCGATGACCTGCCTATCCTCTTTCCGAAGGTGACGGTCCCTGACATCTATGTCATCATGTCCCAGGAGGGCTTTGAAAAATACGGTGCCCAGGCTCCTGAAGAGGCAGTGATGCTCATCGACTCGACCCTCGTCCATTCACGTCCCCAGTGCATGTGCATCGAGGTCCCTGCGACGAGGGAGGCAAAAAATACCCTGAAGCGGGACATTGTAGCCAATATCATCATGCTCGGGGCGCTTGCGGGACATACCGGCATCGTCAGCGTAAATGCCCTTGAAAAGGCCATCCTGGACAGTGTCCCCAAGGGGACCGAGGCACTGAACACCAAGGCGATGAAACTTGGACTTGCCCTGGTAGGGAAAGGAGAAAAACCATGAAGCTGCGTGAATATGAGGCAAAACAAATCCTTGCCGGGCATGGGATCCCCATCCCTGCAGGGTTTCTCATCAGGTCACCCGATGAACTGGCTGACAGGATGACGGGGCTTTCTGAAAAGGTTGTGCTCAAGGCCCAGGTCGATGTAGGAGGCCGCGGAAAGGCCGGCGGGGTCCTGTTTGCCGATAAAAACAGTTGCACCGGAGTGGCAAGGGAGTTGTTCAGCCGCTCTATAAAGGGAATCCCGGTGACGGAGGTCCTTGTTGAACAGGCACTTGATATCGAACGGGAGCTCTACACGGCTGTCCTTATAGACAGGTCATCGAAGGAGGCACTGATCCTGTTTACTACCGAAGGTGGCGTGGACATTGAAGAAACGGCACGGAACCACCCGGAACGTATCAGAAAAGCCCGCATTCCCCTCATAATGGAACGAGTCCCCTCCTTCATGCTGCGGGACCTGGTCCAGGGATTGGGTAAGGAGATCGGTCCTGTAATCCAGAACCTCTATTCAGCATTTCTCAGGCATGATGCGGTCCTCGCCGAGATCAATCCCCTCGTGGTAACCCCGGCAGGCGTCTATGCAGCAGACGCCAAACTCATCATCGACGATAACGCCCTCTCGCGGCAGGGGATCGTGGTGAACAGGGACCAGACGGAAAGGGAGCGTATTGCCCAGTCACATGGGTTCTCGTATGTTGAACTTGATGGCACGATAGGCGTTATCGGCAATGGTGCGGGACTGACCATGGCGACCCTTGACCTCATCGGGCATTACCACGGTTCGGCAGCCAACTTCCTTGATGTCGGAGGCGGTGCAGACAAGGACCGTGTCAGGGAGGCGGTACGCCTTGTTGCAACAAAGCCCGGGGTCAGGGTCATTGTTGTCAACCTCCTCGGGGGGATAACCCGTTGTGACGAGGTAGCCAGCGGTATCGTCGGCGCCGGTATCCCGCAGAAGGTGATCGTGAGGCTTGCCGGTACAAACGAACAGGAGGGAAAGGCAATCCTGGACGGTGGCGGGTATATCATGGTCGATACCATGGAAGATGCCGTCCGGACGGCTGTGGAGATGGCATCATGATTTACGCCGACAGGAATGCAGGGATCATCGTCACCGGTGCGACCGGGAAACAGGGCGCGTTTCACATCAACCTGATGAACGAGTATGCACGCTCGGTTGGCGGCACAGGTGTGGTCGCCGGGGTAACCCCGGGAAAAGGAGGCCAGGAAGTCCATGGCGTCCCCGTTTATAACAGCATGAAGGAGGCCCTAGCGAACCATGATGCCTCCGTGTCCGTTCTCTTCGTCCCTGCATCAGCAGCCGGAGACTCGATAATGGAGGCTGCGGCGGCTGGAATCGACCTCGTCGTTGCGATTACCGAGTTCATCCCGGTCCATGACACGATGAAGGCGATCAGTTACGCACGGCTCGAAGGGTGTGATGTCATAGGTCCGAACTGCCCCGGCCTCCTGTCACCTGGTGAGATCAAGCTGGGCATCATGCCAGCCCACCTCTTCTCAAGGGGTCCCATCGGAGTCATATCACGGAGCGGGACCCTGACATACGAAGTGGTTGCCGAACTTACCCGGGCGGGACTGGGACAGAGCACGGTTGTGGGCATAGGTGGAGATCCTGTCATCGGTCAGACATTCGAGGATGTCCTTCTCAGGTTTTCATGCGATGAAGAGACCCAGGCGGTCGTACTTATCGGAGAGGTAGGTGGAAACCTCGAGGAAGAGGGAGCGAAGATTGCAGATATCCCCATCGTTTCCTATATCGCCGGTATTTCTGCACCACCTGAAAAACGCATGGGCCATGCCGGTGCAATCGTTGAAGGTGGCGAGGGGGATGCACGTTCCAAGATAGAACGCCTGCAAAAGATGGGTGTCCCGGTGGCTTCACGGCCTTCGGAAATCCCCAGGCTGCTCAGACCCCTTCTGGGCTAAACCGGAGTTACCAGGATGAATGAGACGCCTGATACGAATGGAGCAGTACGTATCGAACCAGCCCTGTACCTCGGCCCAAGGGAACGACTTGTAACCGTTTCATACAACGTGGTCGTCAAATCATTCAGGTTCCATGCCATTCTGACCGACCAGAGGATCCTCCTGATCGACCACGGTGAACAGAAACCAGGAGTATTTGCCCGGGAATTACTTAGACCTACATTAAAAAGCTGTTTTTTTGAGGAAAATGAAAGCAGAGAACCGGTCCTTGTCCTGGTAGTCCAGACGCTGCCTGACGAACAAAAAACCATGAAAATAACATTTTCAGGCCGGACCGGGATTGAAGATGCTGACATGGCGGAATGGCTCCCCCTGGCAGGTTCTACAGCAGGGACACCTTCGGCATACACTACTCCTGTTCAGGTCGACATGGCCGCATCCCCGGAGCCAGTTCGGATTACGAACCACGCTTATGCCTTTACTTCCGAACAAAGGACCAGGGCCCTTAACCCGCCCCGTTCCGTCCAGATACGAAAACCCTCGTTCCGTCGCGGAGAGGTTTTCAGGCCCGAAGTACCTGTCCTCCAACCGGATACTAAGGCTACGCCCGAAGTGCGGTTCTGTCACCATTGCGGTGAGAACATTATCCGGAACGCACGGTTCTGTCCGTTCTGCGGGGCATCTGTTAAACATCTGAAATAACGAAAATTTTTGTTTATTAGTCAAAAAAAGCACTTTTTAGCGTCTGACGCCACCTATACATACACCATACAACCCATGATAGTAGTGGTGATACCATGGGAAAAACACTCCTTAAACCCGGGGGAAAAGTGGGAACAGCCCGATTAAGTGGTAATTCAGGGCTTGTTTTCCGGATAGACGGACTGGTCTGCTACCTTCCCCCGCACGAAATGCACAGTATGTGTGCACGTGGTTCGGCCCCTGTTGTGAGCGGCGACGGGGACCGTATTGGAAAGGCGTGGCTTTCTCCCCTTCTCTACCCTGAAAAACAGGATCTCACACTTCATGTAGGGAACCGGTTGTTTTCACTTTCATGGCCTGACGTGGAGAGGATCATTGCCCGGAAACGCATGGAGGCGCCCCTGTATTCGCTGGGAGTTCCCTGCCGCGTCGGTTCTGAATGACACAAATCCTGATCATCTCCGTCTCAGTCCAGGACCAGACACCAGGTTATTATCGAGAACCATACATCGACCCTTTTTGGAAAAACACCCGTGCCGTTATACCTTTCCATGATAAAACGGCATTATAAGCGTACTATCGGCACAATCCTTCACTCCCTCCTGCTGACACCAGGAAAGGACCGTTACTGGGAGATCGATGCTGCACGAGGCTGCGCTGTCATCATGATGGTGGTATTTCATACCGCCTTCGACCTTTCCTATTTTAACCTGGCTGATGTAACGGTTTCATCCGGTCCGTTCAGACTTCTTGCGGTCGCAACAGCTTCCCTGTTCCTCGTGATTGCAGGCATCTCGGTGCAGATATCGCTCAGCCGGCCGCAGGACGCCGGAGCACAGACCAGGGCCGCTGCAAAAACGGTTATCAGGGGTGCTATCATCTTTGGGTATGGGCTCATCATCACGGCTGCCACGGCGCTCTACCCGGGAGAGGGAGTAATCGTGTTCGGTATCCTGCACCTTATCGGGTGCTGCGTCATGTTAAGTCCCCTTTTTATGCGCCTGGGAAAAGGCACACTCATTGCAGGAGTCGGCCTCCTTGCCGCAGGAACGGTACTTGCAGGGATTTATGGTCCGCCCTGGCTTATTCCGTTCGGCATTCATCCCGAGTGGTTCTGGAGCCTTGATTATACTCCCTTCATTCCCTGGGCGGGCATCTTCCTCATAGGGATGTTTATTGGATCCTCCCTCTATCCCGGTGGAAACCGGAGATATCCCGTCATGGACCCACTACCGGTATTCCGACTGCTTTCCGTTCCAGGAAAGCATTCACTCGCCATTTATCTGCTCCACCAGCCACTGATCATCGGACTCCTGTTGCTTCTTTTCCATCCATGGTGAAATTCACAGGGATCCACTCTATTGGTTGCCATCGCCCACGAAGAGCGGGACAAATGAAAACGCGTTGAAATCAAAGATGCCTGTGGGAGTAATCCGCAGCGAGGGAATGACAGTGAGCGAGAGGAACGACAGGTACATGAAGGGGGAATGGACCGCCCCCCAGCTCCGTGCACGGGCATCAAGAGCAGAAAGGCAGGTTGCCACTTCCCACCCATCGCGGTCTGACATGAGGCCGGCTAGTGGAAGGGGAAGCATTTCGCATGTGGACCCTGAAACAGCCGCCATGCCACCTCTTGAGCGTACGACCTCGAGGATAGCCAGGATGATGTCCTGGTCATCAACACCGGTGGCAATAACATGGTGAGAGTCATGGCCGATACTCGAGGCAAGCGCCCCTTCAGACATCCCGAACCCGGATACCAGTCCTGTCGAGAGCTTTCCAGGATGATAACGGGAACAGAC